>NZ_JBSVWF010000007.1:0-175949 GCF_054071635.1 Pseudomonas sp. SDO52101_S400
GCGAATTCTACAGCGTTACACGCTGCTGTCAACACCTCTTTTTCTCCGCTTTCGACCGAGACGATCGAACCGTTGAAAGCGCCAGCAAAACCGGCATTCCCAACTCCTTCCAGGCTTCGATGATCTGAAGCAAGCCGCTGTCGAAAACTGCATAACTCGTTGAATCTCAAGGAGTTTTCCGTTTCAACTGCGCCGGAAGTGGGGCGAATTATAGGCCTCCAGAATCTGCCGTCAACCCCTAATTTCAACCTTACTCGGATTTCAGCGTAATCCGTGCAAAAGCCTTCTTGCCAGCCTGGCAAACATGAGTCGCACCCAGCACGCATATAAAGGAGCGATCAACAACCTCACCATCTACACGCACACCACCAGAAGCCAGCAGATCACGAGCAGCCGCCGAGTTCTTCACCAGGCCAGCCTTATTAAGGACGGCAGCAATCGGCATGTCTTCGGCAGCAGTCAGCTCGACTTCCGGCAAATCATCCGGCAACTCGCCATCCTTCATACGGTTACCCGCACCACGGTGAGCATTTGCAGCTGCCTCTTCACCATGAAAACGCGCAACAATTTCTTCAGCCAGCTTGATCTTGATATCGCGAGGATTGGCACCCGCCTCTACATCAGCACGGAAAGCATTGATCTCATCCATCGAACGGAAGCTGAGCAGCTCGAAGTAACGCCACATCAATGCATCCGGAATCGAAACCAGCTTGCTATACATGACACCCGGCGCTTCCTGGATACCGACGTAGTTGCCCAACGACTTGGACATCTTCTTCACACCATCCAACCCCTCGAGCAGCGGCATCGTCAGAATGCACTGAGCTTCCTGACCATAACCACGCTGCAGCTCGCGCCCCATCAGCAGGTTGAACTTCTGATCGGTACCACCCAGCTCAACATCCGCACGCAATGCAACCGAGTCATACCCCTGAACCAGCGGATAGAGGAACTCATGAATGGCGATTGGCTGATTGGTGGTGTAGCGCTTGTCGAAGTCATCACGCTCGAGCATACGAGCAACGGTGTATTGCGAAGTCAGACGAATAAAGTCTGCAGGCCCCATCTGATCCATCCAGGTGGAGTTGAACGCGACTTCTGTTTTCGCCGGATCAAGAATCTTGAAGACCTGAGTCTTGTAGGTCTCGGCGTTTTCCAGAACCTGCTCACGGGTCAGCGGCGGACGAGTTGCACTCTTGCCACTCGGATCACCGATCATCCCGGTGAAGTCACCAATCAGGAAGATCACCTGATGCCCCAGCTCCTGGAACTGACGCAGCTTATTAATAAGCACAGTGTGACCAAGGTGCAGATCCGGCGCCGTTGGATCGAAGCCGGCCTTGATTCGCAGCGGCTGGCCACGCTTGAGCTTTTCGATCAGCTCGGACTCGACCAACAATTCTTCCGCACCACGTTTAATCAGCGCTAGCTGCTCTTCAACCGACTTCATAACAGACCCGCAAGGCTCAGATTCAAAGGGAACCAACCATACAAGATCGCGCACCAATTACAAGTTTTGCCCGGCGCACGGACACCAATCCGCAGACGAGATGCCTGCGGACTTGCCTCAGCGATGATTTGGTTATATTTTATACAGTTATTTCATCTTCATCATGTCATTCATCTTTTCCAATTCATCTTTTCAAAGTCAAAACTACTTATGACCACTGAACCGTCTAAAGCGCCACCGCTTTACCCGAAGACTCACCTGCTTGCCGCAAGTGGGATTGCCGCCCTTCTCAGCCTGGCGCTCCTGGTATTTCCTTCCAGTGATGTTGAAGCCAAAAAGACAACCCTGAGCCTTGAACTGGAAAGTCCTGCCGAACAACTGACACAAGATCAAGACGCAGCTGACGCGGCTCAAGCCACAAATGAGCCAGTAGCTTCGCCCTTCGCGCAGATCGAAAACAGCGCAGAAGACGCACCTCAAACCGCCCAGGCCGCGCCAGCGCCAGCACCGGTTGCTCCTGAAAAGAAGGCTCCGGGCCACAGGGAAGTGATCGTCTCCAAGGGCGATACCCTTTCGACATTGTTCGAGAAGGTTGGCCTTCCCGCCGCTGCCGTGCACGAAGTTCTGGCCAGCGACAAACAGGCGAAGCAGTTCAGCCAGCTCAAACACGGCCAGAAACTCGAATTCGAACTCAACCCACAAGGTCAACTGACCAATCTGCACAGCAAGGTCAGCGACGTTGAAACCATCACCCTGACCAAGAACGACAAGGGTTACGTCTTCAACCGCGTAACCACAAAACCTACCGTTCGCACCGCCTATGTCCACGGCGTGATCAACAGCTCACTGTCACAGTCCGCCGCCCGCGCCGGCCTGTCCCATAGCCTGACCATGGATATGGCTAGCGTCTTCGGCTACGACGTCGACTTCGCCCAGGATATCCGCCAGGGTGACGAGTTCGACGTGATCTACGAACAGAAAGTGGTCAATGGAAAAGCCGTCGGTAATGGCCCGATCCTTTCCGCCCGGTTCACCAACCGCGGCAAGACCTACACCGCAGTGCGTTACACCAACAAGCAGGGCAACAGCAGCTACTACACCGCCGATGGCAACAGCATGCGCAAGGCGTTCATCCGCACGCCGGTGGACTTCGCCCGCATCAGCTCCAAGTTTTCCATGGGCCGCAAACACCCGATCCTCAACAAGATCCGCGCCCACAAAGGTGTCGACTACGCCGCCCCACGCGGCACGCCAATCAAGGCTGCCGGTGACGGCAAAGTATTGCTGGCCGGTCGTCGTGGCGGTTACGGCAACACGGTGATCATTCAGCACGGCAATACCTACCGCACGCTGTATGGCCATATGCAAGGTTTCGCCAAAGGCGTGAAAACCGGCGGTACCGTCAAGCAGGGCCAGGTGATCGGCTACATCGGCACCACCGGCCTGTCCACCGGCCCACACCTGCACTATGAGTTCCAGGTCAACGGCGTTCATGTCGATCCATTGGGCCAGAAACTGCCAATGGCCGATCCTATCGCCAAGTCCGAGCGAGCCCGCTTCCTGGCGCAGAGCCAGCCGCTGATGGCGCGCATGGATCAAGAGAAGGCCACCATGCTGGCTTCGAGCAAGCGTTAAGCAATGGCTCTCTATATCGGCGTGATGTCCGGGACCAGCCTCGACGGTCTGGACATCGCCCTGATCGAGCAGACTTCGGCGATCAATCTGATCGCCACGCACTACATTCCCATGCCTGACTCCCTGCGCGCCGAGCTGCTTGGCTTGTGCGCCAGCGGCCCCGACGAGATCGCCCGCTCGGCCATTGCCCAGCAGAACTGGGTGAGACTTGCAGCCGAAGGCATCCATACCCTGCTCGAGCAGCAACAGCTCAACCCGGGCGCCATTCGCGCGATCGGCAGCCACGGCCAGACCATTCGCCATGAGCCGGCACGCGGTTTCACCGTACAGATCGGCAACCCTGCCCTGCTGACCGAGCTGACCGGCATCACGGTCGTCAGCGACTTCCGCAGTCGCGATGTAGCCGCCGGCGGCCAAGGTGCCCCTCTGGTTCCAGCCTTCCATGAAGCGTTGTTCGAAGAGCGTACCGGTAACCGCGCAGTCCTGAATGTCGGCGGTTTCAGCAATCTCAGCCTGATTGAGCCGAACAAGCCTGTAGCCGGTTTCGACTGTGGGCCTGGGAATGTGCTGATGGATGCCTGGATTCACCAACAGCGTGGCGAAAACTATGATCGCAATGGCCAATGGGCAGCCAGCGGCAAGGTTGAGCCAATCCTGCTCAAGGCATTGCTGAGCGATACCTTCTTCTCGACCAAAGGCCCAAAGAGTACCGGTCGGGAAGTGTTCAACCTGCGCTGGCTTGAACAGCAACTGTCGCGTCTGCCGGATTTCGCTCCCGAAAACGTACAGGCAACGCTGCTCGAACTGACGGCACTGACCATCATCGAATCACTGCAAAGCGCTCAAACGAATACTGAAGAACTCCTGGTCTGCGGCGGCGGCGCCCACAACGCTACGCTGATGAAGCGCCTGGCCGACCTGCTGCCCAACACGAAAGTCGCCAGCACCGCGACCTATGGCGTCGACCCAGACTGGGTCGAAGCCATGGCCTTTGCCTGGCTGGCCCATTGCTGCCTGGAGGGCATCACCGCCAATCGCCCCAGCGTCACCGGTGCAAAAGGCTTGCGCGTACTCGGCGCCATCTACCCCAACTAAGACAAAACGCAGATAACAAAACGCCGCAGAACTGTGAAGTTCTGCGGCGTTTCATTGTGCACAGTGAAGCGAGATCAGATCGAGAACGAGGAGCCGCAACCACAAGTCGTGGTGGCATTCGGGTTCTTGATCACGAACCGCGAACCTTCCAGACCTTCCTGGTAGTCCACCTCGGCACCTGCGAGATACTGGAAGCTCATCGGGTCAACCACCAGACTGACGCCCTCGCGCTCGACGATGGTGTCGTCCTCGGCCACATCTTCATCGAAGGTGAAGCCGTATTGAAACCCTGAACAACCGCCGCCCGTAACGAATACGCGCAGCTTCAAGCGATCATTCCCCTCTTCATCGACCAGGCTCTTCACCTTGTGCGCGGCACCCTGGGTGAATTGCAAAGCCGTGGGGGTGAAGGATTCGACGCTCATGCTGACTTTCTCCCGGCGTTACGCCGCCATAATGCGTGATGACGCGCATTATCCGCTTGTCCTAGAAAATCGGTCAACTATTGTTACGGTATATCAATAAAAGCGATCAGCGACCCAGAATGCAAAAAGGCCCGTCAAACGGGCCTTTTTACCAAGCAAGATCAGTCGTTACGGCAGCATGCCAGCGTGGGACAGACCAAAGCGCTCATCCAGACCGAACAGAATGTTCATGTTCTGCACCGCCTGACCGGACGCGCCCTTGACCAGGTTGTCGATCACCGACAGCACCACCACCAGATCACCATCCTGCGGACGGTGAACGGCGATACGGCAGACATTGGCGCCACGCACGCTACGGGTTTCCGGATGGCTGCCGGCCGGCATCACGTCGACGAACGGTTCATTGGCATAACGCTTCTCGAACAGCGCCTGCAGATCGACCGAGCGATCAACCACGGTCGCATAGAGCGTGGAGTGAATGCCACGGATCATCGGCGTCAGGTGCGGCACGAAAGTCAGGCCAACATCCTTGCCCGCCGCACGACGCAGCCCCTGACGGATTTCCGGCAAATGACGGTGACCTTTCACCGCATAAGCCTTCATGCTTTCCGACGTCTCGGAGTACAGCGAGCCTACGGCAGCACCACGACCGGCACCGCTGACGCCGGACTTGCAGTCAGCGATCAGCAGCGAAGTATCGGCCAGACCTGCTTCAAGCAACGGCAGGAAACCCAGCTGCGTTGCGGTCGGATAGCAACCCGGCACCGCGATCAAGCGCGCTTTCTTGATTTGCTCACGGTTGACTTCCGGCAAGCCGTAAACCGCTTCGTCCAGAAGCTCCGGTGCACCGTGCGGCTGGCCGTACCACTTGGCCCATTCATCCGCGTCCTGCAGACGGAAGTCCGCCGACAGATCGATGACCTTGGTGCCCGCCGCCAGCAATTCACCAGCCAATGCGTGGGCAACGCCGTGCGGAGTGGCGAAGAACACCACGTCGCAGGCGCCCAGGGTCTTGATGTCCGGCACGCTGAATGCCAGACCGTCGTAATGGCCGCGCAGGTTCGGATACATATCAGCCACGGCCAGACCGGCCTCGGATCGGGAAGTGATCACAACCACTTCTGCCTGCGGATGCTGTGCCAACAGACGCAGCAGTTCGACACCTGTGTAACCCGTGCCGCCGACGATACCGACCTTGACCATAAACCTGCCCTCAACGAACCCACTGGAAAGCCGTCGATAATAGGGGCCGCGCGCCCCTGCGACAACCGTCAAGGTGACGTGCGGACGCTCAAGCCTCTACTATCCGGCCTACCGTGAATGAGGGAAAAACCAAAAATGCTCTATCTATGGATCAAAGCGCTTCATATCGTCAGCATCGTGTGCTGGTTTGCCGGCCTGTTCTACCTGCCGCGACTGTTCGTTTATCACGCGCAAAGTGAAGACACGATCAGCAAGGAACGCTTCAGCATCATGGAGCGCAAACTGTATCGCGGCATCATGGGTCCGGCGATGGTCGCCACGCTGATCTTCGGCGGCTGGCTGATTTACCTGAACCCGGGCATCTTCAGCACCGGTGGCTGGATCCACGCCAAACTGACCCTGGTCGTGCTGCTGATCGGTTATCACCACATGTGCGGGGCACAGGTAAAACGTTTCGCTCGTGGCGAGAACACCCGCAGCCATGTCTTTTATCGCTGGTTCAATGAAGTGCCGGTTCTGATATTGCTGGCTATCGTAATTCTGGTCGTGGTCAAGCCGTTCTAACTTCAACTGGTTCAACTTTCCGGGGTACTTCCGATGTCGCTGCCCACACTGCTCGAACAACGTCTGCGCTTGCCCGTAGTGGCCGCGCCGATGTTCCTGATTTCCAATCCAGAACTGGTGCTCGCGTGCTGTCGCAATGGCGTGGTGGGCAGCTTTCCGGCGCTCAACCAACGCGAGAGCAGCGGGTTCAAGGCCTGGCTGGAACAGATCGAAGCGGGACTGGCGACACTGGATAACCCGGCGCCTTATGCCGTGAACCTGATTGTTCACAAGAGCAATCCGCGTCTGGAGGCGGATCTGAACATTTGCGTCGAGCACAAGGTACCTATCGTCATCACCAGCCTCGGCGCGGTAAAAGAGCTGGTAGATGCGGTGCACCGCTACGGCGGTCTGGTATTCCACGATGTGACGACTCGCCGTCATGCGGAAAAAGCCGCCGAGGCTGGCGTCGATGGTTTGATCGCCGTGGCGGCCGGTGCCGGTGGACATGCCGGCACTTGGAGCCCATTCTCGCTGATCGCCGAGATTCGGCAGTTCTTCGACAAGACGCTGTTGCTCGCAGGATGTTTGAACCACGGCCATGAGATTCTCGCCGCGCAACTGCTCGGTGCGGATTTGGCCTACTTCGGTACGCGATTCATCGGTACGACTGAAAGCCATGCGCCCGACGCCTACAAGGAGATGCTCCTGACGGCCAAGGCAGCGGACATCATTCATACTCCTGCCGTGTCTGGAGTACCGGCCAGCTTCATGCGTCAAAGCCTGGAAGCCGCAGGTTTCGACATGGCTGCGCTGCAAGGCAAGGGTGAAGTGAACTTCGGCGACAAGCTCAAGCCAATCAATGATGAAGCCAAAGCCTGGAAAACCGTGTGGTCCGCTGGCCAGGGCGTAGGCGAAATCGAGGATCTGCCGAGCGTTGACCAACTGGTGGCGCGCCTCGATGCCGAGTATCGCCAAGCCCTGGAGCACGCAGCGCAACTTCCGAAACGCTGGCCGCGCTGAGAAAATTCCGGCCAGTCGCCCTCCGACTGGCCTTACACTTGGCGAGTGCAACACGTTTCAATTCAATTTCTTTCGCGACAAGGATGCCTCGGTCATGAGCGAACCGCGTTACAAGATCGTATTCGACGGAGCTCTACAGCCCGGCGTCGATATCACCACGGCCAAACTCAACCTGGCCGATCTGTTCAAAAGTGACGTGGCCGCCATTGAGCGCCTGTTCAATGGGCGCGCCGTTGCCCTCAAACGCGATCTGTCACACAGTGACGCCCAGGCTTATCTGCAAGCCTTGGGCAAGACAGGGATCGATGCCCGGATCGAGACGGAAACAGCCATTGAACTGAATCTGTCCGATGTACAGGAACACTCCGCCAGCCTCGCAGAACCTGATTCCCCCTATGCCCCACCCCGAGCCAGTGTCGGTGAACAACTGCCGGAATTCGCCGCCCTCAAGCCATTGAGCGTCGAAGGACGGATCGGACGCCTGCGCTACCTGGCATGGTCAATGGTACTGAGTCTGGTGACCCTGCCGATCATCGGCGTTTTCGCGCTGATCGGTCTGGGCCTGGTGAGCGCCGATTCGACCTCCGGCCTGATCATTGGCGGTATCTTCGCCTTCTTCCTGTTCCTGGCCTTCGCGATCGTCGGCATCCTGTTCAGCATTCAGCGTCTGCACGATATTGGCTGGTCAGGCTGGCTCTGGCTGCTGACCCTGGTACCGTTCGTGGGCAGCTTCTTCCCGCTGGTGATCATGGTCATGCCGGGCAATACCGGCGCCAATCGCTACGGCCCACCGCCACCACCGAACAGCACCGCCGTCAAAGTGCTGTGCTCGCTGTGGATCGTGTTTATCGGGCTGTTCTTCGTCGGCGGAATGCTGGGCGGGATCTCCGCAATCCAGCAGGAGTACGAAACCAGCCTCGAAAGCAGTTATGAAAGCGGCTCGGTGACCGCCGATGAAGTCGATGTCGAAGCCGAGCCCGTGCCGAATTCGGTGGACGATGCAGCCGAAGCCGCACCGGCCCCTGTAGACTCTGCGAAAGAATGAACAGCGCTCCCCGCCGTGACACCTGCGTCCACGGCGCGGAGCTGTTGCGATGGAGAACTGCATGACCCGTTACGCTCTGATCACTGGCGCCTCCAGCGGTATCGGCCTGGCCATGGCCGAAGCCCTGGCCCGCCGTGGCCGCAGCCTGATTCTGGTGGCCCGACAGCGTGATCAGCTGGAAAGCATTGCGATTGAACTGACCCAGCGCTTCGGCGTGGAGGTGCTGTTCCGTGCCTGCGACCTGGGTGAGCCGTTGCGCCTGTCCGGGTTCCTGCTGGAACTGGAAGAAGGTGACCGGCAGATCGATCTGCTGGTGAACTGCGCCGGTATCGGCACGTGCGGTCCGTTCCTGGCCCAGGACTGGATGACCGAGCAGGATCTGATCGAAGTGAACATCCTCGCCCTCACCCGCCTGTGCCACGCGATCGGCAACAGCATGGCCCTGCAGGGTGGCGGGCAGATTCTCAATGTGGCATCGGTGGCGGCATTCAATCCCGGTCCGTGGATGAGCACTTACTACGCCAGCAAAGCCTACGTTCTGCACTTTTCCGAAGCACTGCGGGTGGAACTGAAAAAGTGCGCCGTGAAAGTTTCGGTGCTCTGCCCAGGGCCGACGCGCACGGCGTTCTTTCGCACCGCGCAACTGAACAACGACAAACTCAACGCCAGCAAACTGCTGATGAGCCCCGAAGAGGTCGCGCTGTATACCGTGCGCGCGCTGGAGAAAAACCGCGCGATCATCATTCCCGGGCGCAGAAACCGCTGGTTCGCCTTTCTGCCACGACTGGGTTCGCGCTGGCTAAACCGCACCATCGTCGGCATGGTTAACAAAGCTTACTGCCCTCGCTGAATCGTCCTACGGTAAAACACTGGGCGGACTTATACCTCATGAGTACACTCAGGCCAGCTCACACAACGGAGAAAACAGCTGTGGATACTCTGTTCACCAAGATCATCAACCGGGAGATACCGGCGAAGATCATCTACGAGGACGACCAGGTTCTGGCGTTCCACGACATCGCCCCGCAGGCACCGGTGCATTTTCTGGTGATCCCGAAGAAACCGGTGCGCACCCTCAACGACCTGACCGAAGACGACAAGGCACTGGCCGGACACATCCTGTTCACTGCCCAGCGTCTGGCACTGGAACTGGGTTGCGAAGAAGGCTTCCGGGTGGTGATGAACTGTAATGAAAAGGGTGGGCAGACGGTCTACCACATTCATATGCACGTACTCGGTCAGCGTCAGATGAACTGGCCACCGGGCTGATCGACCTCAAGATCTGTGGGAGCGCCCTGCTCCCACATGACCCAGCGCAAACCTTCCCCGGCCGATTCGGTTAAACTGGCCGCCGAGATTCTTCCCGGAGGTCAGCATGACTACCCAACGTCACTATTCGCCAATTGACCGTCTTCTGCTGCAAGCCGATGCCGCGATGCGAACCCTGCTGCCCTTCAGCGGCCAGCCGTACCGCCCGTCGCCGGCCATCGTGCAGCCCGACGTGCAGATGAGCGACGAAGACACCCGCCACGTCGCCGGCCTGATGCGCATCAACCATACCGGCGAAGTCTGTGCCCAGGCGCTGTATCAGGGCCAGGCCCTGACCGCCAAGCTGCCGCAGGTGCGCGAGGCCATGGAGCATGCGGCCGAAGAGGAAATTGATCATCTGGTCTGGTGCGAACAGCGCATTCATCAGTTGGGCAGCCACACCAGCGTGCTCAATCCACTGTTCTATGGCATGTCGTTCGGGATCGGCGCAGTCGCCGGGCTGATCAGCGACAAAGTCAGCCTCGGCTTTGTCGCGGCGACCGAGCATCAGGTGTGCAAGCACTTGAACGAACATCTGGAACAACTGCCGGCCGAGGATGAGAAATCCCGGGCGATTCTGGAACAGATGCGTATAGATGAAGAACATCACGCGGAAAGCGCATTGGAAGCCGGCGGATTCCGCTTCCCGGCACCGGTGAAGTTCGGGATGAGTCTGCTGGCCAAAGTGATGACCAAGAGCACTTATCGAATCTGAAAAACGCCCATAAAAAAGGCGACTGCCGCAAAGCAGTCGCCTTTTTTGTGCCTGGACTTCTTAGCTCGGCATATTGCGTGCGTAGAAGATTTCCAGCATTTCGTGCTTCACACGCTCGGTCACCTGAGCGCGTTGCTCAGAGGACAGATTGCTGGTGGCATCGCCGAACAGGTAGTTATCCAGTTCGAAGTTCTTCAGCAGCATTTTGGTGTGGAACAGGTTTTCCTGGTACACGTTCACGTCGGTCATCTGGTACGCGTCGCGGGTGTCTTCGGAAAGGTAGTTCTGGATCGAGTTGATCTCGTGGTCGATGAAGTGCTTGTTGCCTTCAACGTCACGGGTGAAGCCGCGCACACGGTAATCCACGGTCACGATGTCCGAATCGAACTGGTGAATCAGGAAGTTGAGCGCTTTGAGCGGTGAAATGACTCCACAGGTCGAAACGTCGATGTCCACACGGAAAGTCGCAATACCGGCGTCCGGATGAATTTCCGGGTAGGTATGCACCGTGATATGACTCTTGTCGAGGTGGGCCAGGATGATTTCCGGCAGCGGACCCGGCGACTCTTCGATCTGGCTTTCGGTCGGGGTGACCGGTTCTTCCGAGATCAGAATCGTGACGCTGGCACCCTGAGGCTCATAGTTCTGACTGGCAATGTTCAGAATGTTGGCACCAATGATTTCGACAACTTCCGTGAGGATCTGCGTCAGGCGTTCCGCGTTGTACTCTTGATTGATGTACTCGACGTAAGCCTGCTGGTCTTGCGGGGTTTCCGCGTAGCAGATGTCATAGATGTTGAAGCTCAAGGTCTTTGTCAGGTTATTGAACCCGTGGAGCTTGAGTTTGCTTTTCACCGTTAAAAACTCTCTATGTATGCGGCCCGGCCGCGTGATCAAGCATGCCCGTCAAGTGCGAACAACGCACCTGCGTAGGACGGTTAACACCTCTTCGCGATGGCGATTTTGGTTATCTGTTCAGGCGGACGACCCGTCGTTTGACCGATCACTGCCCTGAAAAAAGTGGCGCATTATGCAGACGTCAGCGGGGGATCGCCAGAGTCTGCACTGCTTTTATGATAGTTGAATGTCGGCTCAGCCGAGTTCGACGATTTCATAGTCGTGGGTGATTGCCACGCCGGCCGCGCCGAGCATGATCGAGGCCGAGCAATACTTCTCCGCCGACAACTCGATGGCGCGTTTGACCTGGGCTTCTTTCAGGCCACGGCCCTTGACCACGAAGTGCATGTGGATCTTGGTGAATACCTTCGGATCTTCGGTCGCGCGCTCGGCTTCCAGGAACGCTTCGCAGCTTTCAACCGCCTGACGGGACTTCTTCAGAATGCTGACCACGTCGAAGTTGCTGCAACCGCCCACGCCCAGCAGGAGCATTTCCATCGGGCGAACACCCAGATTACGACCACCGGCGTCCGGCGGACCGTCCATGACCACGACATGACCGCTGCCGGATTCGCCGAGGAACATGGCTTCGCCAGCCCATTGGATGCGTGCCTTCATCGCCAAGACTCCACTGTAGAAAAAAGGGTCGCCAGCTTAGCACAGGGCCCCGGTTTGACTGCGAGCGGTGATCCTAGGACCGATGCCTCTACTGCGTAGGTAATTTCTCGAATTTTCGACGAAGTGTCTGGTAAGCTGGCGCCAATTCACTGGCGCCCAGTCAGTATTTGTAGCGATCGCCCCAGCGCCTCATATAAAAACCAAATATAACCGTGCAGTCTTTTCGGGATACAACCATGGTTGGTATTACCCCCACACCCAAAATCAAAAACCTCGACAAGCTGCTGATGCATTGCCAGCGGCGGCGCCATGCGGCCAAGAGCAACATCATCTGCGCCGGGGATCGCTCGGACACGCTGTACTTCATCATCCGCGGTTCGGTCACGATCCTGATCGAGGATGACGACGGCCGCGAGATGATCATCGCTTACCTGAATGCCGGGGACTTCTTCGGCGAGCTGGGCCTGTTCGAACAGGCCGGCCAGGAACAGGAGCGCAGCGCCTGGGTGCGGGCCAAGGTCGAGTGCGAAGTCGCGGAAATCAGCTACGCCAAATTCCGTGAGTTGTCGCAGCAGGATCCAGACATTCTTTACGTGCTCAGCGGACAAATCGCACAACGATTGCGCAACACCACGCGCAAGGTCGGCGATCTGGCGTTCTTCGACGTCACCGGCCGCGTAGCCCGCTGCCTGTTGGAGCTGTGCAAACAGCCTGATGCGATGACTCACCCGGACGGCATGCAGATCAAGGTAACCCGCCAGGAAATCGGGCGGATTGTCGGGTGCTCACGGGAGATGGTCGGCCGCGTGCTCAAGGACCTTGAGGAGCGCAACCTGGTGGATGTCAAAGGCAAGACCATGGTGGTCTTCGGCACACGCTGAGTTCGAAAGCTCAGCTCGCGTAGATCTGCGCCAGCATCAAACGAAAGAGCTCATCGAGTCGCGCCAGCGCATCCGGCGCCGGAAATTTTTCATGCAGCGCGATGTGGCTGGCAGCGCGTACCCGTTGCTCCAGGCCGCACGCCTCGTTGAAGCGGTTGACCGCCGCGACCATCGATTCGCGCTCGTCATCCAGCAACATCGCACCGTGCACCAATCCCACCGGGCGCTGACCGCCCTGACTCTGGCGCCAGCGCTGGGCGGTGCCAACCATCTTGCGACCGTCAAGGTTGACGTTGAAACGACCGTCGCAGAACGCGCCGTCGATTTCACCCAGCGAAGACGTGCCGCCCAACTCATCCAGCAACTGACAGATCGGATCACACAGACGCCGGTAACCGGTTTCGATGCGATTCAGATCGCCTTCGCTGCGAGGCGGTGCGTAAACCAGTGCAATGTTGAGGGTCGAAGCCGATTGCGGGACCGGTTCGCCGCCGGTTTCACGCAGCAATACCGGCCAACCGGCATCATCGGAGACTTTACAGGCGTGATCGAAGCCGGGGAGGCGGTTCAAGCGGCGGGGCATGACCAGAGCGTGATCGCTCGGCTGCCAGAACAGCAGACCGAATTCGGCATCACCGGCGCAGACCGAGGCCAGCAGATCCTGTTCGGCTTGCAGGCCGGCTTCGATGGGCAGGGAAACTGGAGTCATAAAGAAGTCCGTTAGACGATCAGTCTGTGGTGAATCTTATGGCCTCTTCGCGAGCAAGCCCGCTCCCACAGGAGAAATGCATTCCTAATATGGGAGCGGGCTTGCTCGAGAATGAGTCGACTCGGTCTGAATGAATCAGTCGAGGGTCGAACCGCTCACCGGAACACCACGCTCCGGGAAGAACAGACGTTGAAGCTCAATGCCCGGGCTTTCCGCACGCATGAACGCTTCGCCCACCAGGAACGCATAAACGTCGCTGATTTCCATCAGCTCTACGTCGGCACGGTTGAGGATCCCGCTCTCGGTGATCACCAGGCGATCGCGCGGAATGCGTGGCAACAAGTCGAGGGTGGTTTCCAGACTCACGTCGAAGGTGTGCAGGTTGCGGTTGTTGACCCCGACCAACGGCGTGTCGAGGGTTTTCAGTGCGCGCTCCAGCTCATCGCCGTCGTGGACTTCCACCAGCACATCAAGACCGACGCCTTTGGCCACCGAAGCCAGCTCGGCCATTTTCACGTCATCCAGTGCGGAAACGATCAGCAACACACAATCGGCGCCCAGGGCACGGGCTTCGACGATCTGGTACGGATCAATCATGAAGTCCTTGCGGATCACCGGCAGCGAGCACGCGGCACGAGCCTGTTGCAGGTAAGCATCGGCGCCCTGGAAGTAGTCGATGTCGGTCAGCACCGACAGGCAGGTCGCCCCGCCCTTCTCGTAGCTTTTGGCGATGTCGGCAGGAACGAAGTTCTCACGGATCACGCCTTTGCTCGGCGAAGCCTTCTTGATTTCGGCAATCACGGCCGGTTGTTTTTTCTTGGCCTGGGCCAGCAAGGCACGGGCAAAACCGCGGGGTGCATCGGCCGCCTTGGCCAGACTTTCCAGCTCGCTCAGGCTCACACGGGCGCTACGCTCGGCGACTTCCTGAACCTTGCGGGCCAGAATGTTTTCCAGAACCGTCGGTACACTCATCCCTCATTCTCCACTTTGAATACCGCGGTAAAGGCACCCAACTCCTCGAGTTTTTCCCGAGCAAGACCGGTGTGCAGAGCGTCGTGGGCAAGTGCCACGCCTTCTTTCAGACTTGTTGCAAGATCGGCGGCGTACAGCGCCGCACCGGCATTGAGCACGATCATTTCGGCAGCCTTCTGGCCGTTCTCGGTCTTGCGCTTGCCCAATGCATCGCGGATCAGCGCCAGCGAAGCTTCCGGGCCTTCGACCGACAGACCGTGCAGGCTCTGGCTCTTCATGCCCAGATCTTCCGGCTCGACCCAATATTCGGTGATCTCGTTGTTCTTCAGCTCGGCCACATAAGTCGGCGCGGCGAGACTGAATTCGTCCAGACCGTCCTTCGAATGCACCACCAGCACATGCTTGCTGCCCAGACGTTGCAAGACTTCGGCCAACGGCCGGCACAGCGCCTGAGTGAATACGCCGACTACCTGATGTTTGACGCCGGCCGGATTCGTAAGCGGGCCGAGCATGTTGAACAGGGTACGCAGGCCAAGATCGCGGCGCGGGCCGGCGGCGTACTTCATGGCTTTGTGATGAGTCTGGGCGAACATGAAACCGATGCCGACGTTGTCGATGCAACGCGCCACCTGAACCGGCGTCAGGTTGAGGTAGATCCCTGCTGCTTCGAGCAGGTCGGCGCTGCCGCTCTTGCCCGATACCGCACGGTTGCCATGCTTGGCCACGGTGCAGCCGGCGGCAGCAACGACAAAGGATGAAGCCGTGGATACGTTGAAAATGTTCGCGCCGTCCCCGCCGGTGCCGACCACATCGACCACGCCGTCGAGGGTCTTGAGTTCGACCTGGTCGGCCAACTCGCGCATTACCGATACCGCGCCGACGATTTCGTCGATGCTCTCGCTCTTCATGCGCATCGCCATCATGAACGCGCCGATCTGCGCGTCCGTGCATTGGCCGGTCATGATTTCGCGCATCACATCGCGCATTTCATCGGTGCTGAGGTCGAGGTGATCGACGATACGGCTCAGGGCTGTCTTGATATTCATGGAGAGTCCTTAGCGCGTGCCGCCGGTTTGTTTGAGGAAGTTGGCGAACAGTTCATGGCCCTGCTCGGTGAGGATCGATTCCGGGTGGAACTGTACACCCTCGATGTTCAGGGTCTTGTGACGCAGGCCCATGATTTCATCGACCGAGCCGTCATCGTGCTGAGTCCAAGCGGTGAGCTCCAGGCAATCGGGCAAGGTCTCGTGCTTGACGATCAGGGAATGATAGCGGGTGACGGTCAGCGGGCGATTCAGACCTTCAAATACGCCCTTGTCCTCGTGGAATACCGGGCTAGTCTTACCGTGCATCACCTGCCGGGCACGTACCACGTCACCGCCGAAGGCTTGGCCGATGGACTGATGGCCGAGGCAGACGCCGAGGATCGGCAGTTTGCCGGCAAAGTGCTTGATGGCTTCGATGGAGATACCGGCTTCGGTCGGTGTGCACGGACCGGGGGACACCACAATTCGCTCCGGGTTGAGCGCTTCGATTTCGGCGATGGTCAGCTCGTCGTTGCGCACGACCTTGACCTCGGCACCCAGCTCGCCGAGGTATTGCACAACGTTGTAAGTAAAGGAGTCGTAGTTGTCGATCATCAGCAACATGGCGTTTCGAACCTCTTGAATTCTGACTTGGAAACAGCCTTCGGATGACTTGCCAGGACGCTGCACGATGTCGGACGCGCAAGTGGCGACGGCAAAGCGGCATTTCAAACGGGCAAGGAAGGCAAAGCGATACAGATCCGGCGGAGCCGGCAGAAAAGATTCAGGCGCGCCAACGCCAGCGGGCGTGTGCCTTGATGACTTGATCCAGGAGTTTGCTGGTGATCAACACGGGGAAGGTCTCGTTCATACGTTCCCGCACAGTAACTTAGCTGGGCAGAGCGTGCAATATGGCCGGGCCTGACGGGGGGAAAACTATGGGAGGGCTGACGACCGATGGCAAAACGCCGGAAGTTTTTGGTACTGTCGTTTCGTTCCATACAACAATAAATAAACGGACTTGCTCATGATCAAACAGACGTTGTTTGTACCGCTCGCCGGATGCCTGCTCGCGATGGCCTGCGCCCAGGCGAATGCCGCACCCAACCCTTATTCGAACTTCGTAGTGTTCGGCGACAGCCTCAGTGATGCCGGGACGTTCTCCGACAGCGGCGGCCCGGCAGGATCGGTCAAACGGTTCACCAACCGCACCGGCCCGAACTACCAGGACGGCAGCGGAGAGTTCTACTCGCTGAACGCCACCCAATTGATCGGCGGCCGATTGGGTTTCACGCCGAACCAGACTGCCTCTTCCGACTCGGCGGTACGCGCCGGCCAGGGTTTGCCGGATGGCAACAACTGGGCCGTCGGCGGCTATCGCACCGACCAGATTCTCGATTCGATCACCACTACATCCGCCAGCGGTGAACGCACCCGTGCCGGTTACTTACCGTCGAACGGCTTTCGCGCCGACCCGAATGCGCTGTATTACCTGACCGGAGGGGGTAACGATTTCCTGCAGGGCCGCGTCACCAGTCTGCCTCAGGCCAATGCCGCCGCCGACCGCCTGGTCGACAGCGTGCGCACCCTGCAAGGAGCGGGCGCCCGCTACATCATGGTCTGGCTGCTGCCGGACATCGGCCTGACACCGGCTATCAACGGTTCGCCGCTGCAAAGCTTCACGTCGCAACTCAGCGCCCAGTTCAACACCGAGCTGGTGAGTCAACTGCAGACGGTCAATGCCAACGTCATTCCGCTGAACATTCCGGTGCTGCTCAAGGAGGCGTTTGCCAATCCGGCGCAGTTCGGTCTGGCCACCGATCAGAATCTGGTCGCCACCTGCTTCAGCGGTGATGGCTGCACCGAGAATGCCCGGTACGGGATCAACAGCGCCACACCGGATCCGACCAAGCTGATCTACAACGACTCGGTGCACCCGACCGAAGCCGGGCAACGCTTGATTGCCGACTACGCCTATTCGTTGCTGGCGGCCCCGTGGGAGCTGACCCTGCTGCCGGAAATGGCCCAGGGCACATTGCGCGCGCACCAGGACGAACTGCGCAATCAATGGCTGGCCGACTGGGAAAACTGGCAAGGCGTCGGTCAATGGCGAGCGATTGTCTCCGCCGGCGGCCAGCATCAGGACTTCGACGACCAGCACGCCGGGGCTAGTGCCGACGGCAATGGTTACAACCTGAACATCGGTGGCAGCTACCGCCTCGACGACGCCTGGCGTGTCGGTGTGGCGGCAGGTTTCTATCATCAGAAAATCGAAGCCGGCGACAACGACTCCGAGTACAAGCTCAACTCCTACATGGGCACCGCGTTCGCCCAGTACCAGCAAAACCGCTGGTGGGGTGACCTGGCCGTTACTGCGGGGCATCTGGACTACGACAGCCTGAAGCGCAAGTTCCAACTCGGGGTCAACGAACGTGGCGAGAAAGGCGACACCGACGGCTACGTCCTGGCCATCGGTGGCCGCGTCGGCTACGACATCGCGCCAGAGGCCAGCAGCCCATGGCACCTGTCGCCATTCGTCAGCGCGGACTTCGGCAAGGTGGAAGTCGATGGTTACTCGGAGAAAGGCGCGGACGCCACTGCGCTGACTTTCGATGACCAATCGCGCAACTCCCGCCGTCTCGGCCTCGGTATCCAGGGCAAATACCAGATCACCGCACAGACCCAGGTCTTCGGCGAATTCGCCCACGAGCGCGAGTACAACGACGACGCCCAGGATCTGACGATGAACCTCAACAGCCTGCCGAACAACCGCTACACCCTGGAAGGCTACACGCCGCAAACCAACCTGAACCGCCTGAACCTGGGCGTCAGCCACAACCTCACCAAGGAAGTGGCCCTTCGCGCCAGCTACAACATTCGCAAGGATGACGACTTTACCCAGCAAGGGGTCAATGTTGGCGTAAGTCTCGACTTCTGATCAGAAGGCAATAAAAAACGCGGCGCCCTCACAGGCGCCGCGTTTTTTTATGGCTGAATCATCAATCACTCAGTCCGGGGTTTGCTCGGCCAGCGCAACGGCACGGAACATTGCCCGACGTTTGTTGATGGTTTCTTCCCATTCCAGCGCCGGCACCGAGTCGGCGACGATTCCGCCACCGGCCTGCACGTGCAACTCGCCGTTCTTGATCACTGCAGTGCGGATCGCAATTGCCGTGTCCATGTTGCCGTTCCAGGCGAAGTAACCGACTGCGCCGCCATACACGCCACGCTTGACCGGTTCCAGCTCGTCGATGATTTCCATCGCGCGGATCTTCGGCGCCCCGGACAAGGTGCCCGCCGGCAGAATCGCCCGCAGTGCATCCATCGCCGTCAGGCCGGATTTCAGCTGGCCAGTAACGTTGGACACAATGTGCATCACGTTGGAATAACGCTCGATGACCATCTTCTCGGTGAGCTTCACCGAACCGATTTCCGAAACACGCCCGGTGTCGTTGCGACCGAGGTCGATCAGCATCAAGTGCTCGGCGATCTCTTTGTCGTCCGACAGCAGGTCTTCTTCCAGCGCCACGTCCGCCTCTTCGGTGGCACCGCGAGGACGGGTGCCGGCAATCGGGCGCACAGTGATCAGGTTGTCTTCGACCCGTACCAGCACCTCCGGAGAACTGCCGACGACGTGGAAATCGCCGAAGTTGAAGAAGTACATGTACGGCGTCGGGTTGAAGCAACGCAGCGCGCGGTACAGATCGATCGGCGCAGCCTTGAAGTCGATCGACATGCGCTGTGACGGCACGACCTGCATGCAGTCGCCGGCGAGGATGTATTCCTTGATGGTGTCGACGGCTTTTTCGTAGTCATCCTGAGTGAAGCTGGAACGGAACACCGGCTCGGCGGCCTGCTGCTTGCTGAAATCCAGGCCACGACGCGGGGTGATCGGCTGACGCAGTTTTTCCAGCAGTTGCTGCAACTGCGCCTGGCCCTGCTCGTAGGCATCGGCCTGCGCCGGGTCGGCCAGCACGATCGCGTGCATCTTGCCGGCGAGGTTGTCGAACACCACCACCGCATCGGAAACCATCAGCAGAATGTCCGGCACGCCCAGCGGATCCGGGTTCGGGCATTTGCCGAGGCGCTTCTCTACGTAGCGCACACAGTCGTAACCGAAGTAACCCACCAGGCCGCCATTGAAGCGTGGCAGACCAGCGATAGTCGGAACGTTGTAGCGGGCCTTGAAGGTTTCGACGAAGGCCAGCGGGTCTTCGACGTCATGGCTTTCGGTTTCGACGCCATCGACGGTGATGCTGACGTGATGATCATGCACCCGCAGCACGGTGCGGCACGGCAGGCCGATGATCGAGTAACGGCCCCATTTCTCGCCACCCTGCACCGATTCGAGCAGGTAGGAGTTGGGCTGGTCGGCCAGTTTCAGGTAGATCGACAGCGGGGTGTCGAAGTCGGCCAGGGTTTCGCAGGCCAGCGGGATGCGGTTGTAGCCGTCAGCGGCCAGACGCAGGAATTCTTCGCGGATCATAGGGTGCCTCGTGGTGTGAGGTGCAAATCAGTCAGGTGTGCAAACGCGCCGGCAGGCCGGCCAGGAACAAGTCAGGCGCGCCAACGCCAGCGGGCCAGGGCCTTGATGACTTTCATCCAGAGTTTGCGGGTGACCACCACGATGGCGTTTCCAGAAGGGGATTGAGAAGCGTCGGGCAACGTTATCTCAGCGGCCGTATCCAGGCAACCGGGAATTAGCTTGCGCAGATCGTCGATCACCAGTGCCGGGGATTCCTCGGCAATCGGCCGGCCATGGTTGTAGCCATAACTCAGCGCAACGCACTTGACCCCTGCCGCTTTCGCCGCCAGCACGTCGCTGCGCGAATCACCGACGAACAGCGACTGCGAGGCCGGAATGCCGGACATTTTCATGACGAAGAACAGTGCCGCCGGATCAGGCTTCTTCTGTGGCAGGGTATCGCCGCCGATGATCCACTTGAAGTAGCGGCCGATCTTCATCTGATCCAGCAGCGGCGCGACGAAGCGCTCCGGCTTGTTGGTGATCAGCGCCATGGCCACGCCCTGCTTGTGCAGCCATTTCAGGGTGTCGCGTACGCCGGGATAGACCACGGTCAGTTCATGGCTGGCGCCGTAGGCTTCCATGAACACCTCCAGCGCATGCTCGGCTTCGACGTCGTCCACGGAAGAATGATCAATGCCGCCTGCCAGCGCCCGACGCACCAGCACCGGCGCGCCATTGCCGACCCACTCGCGCACCGACTCGATACCGGCAGGCTTGCGCCCAAGGGAGAGCAGCATGTGATCCACAGCCGCCGCCAGGTCTGGTACCGAATCGATCAGCGTGCCATCCAGATCGAACATCACCAACCGCGGCAGTTGCCCCGGGAACAGCTGCTCAAATCCGCTCATGGGCGGGCCAGCGCCAGTTCGGAACGCATCTTGTCGATGACTTCCTGATAGTTCGGCGCATTGAAGATCGCCGAGCCGGCCACGAAGGTGTCGGCGCCGGCAGCGGCGATTTCACGGATGTTGTTGACGTTGACGCCGCCGTCGATTTCCAGACGGATGTCACGGCCCGAGGCATCGATGATCGCCCGCGCTTCACGCAGCTTGTCGAGGGTGCCAGGAATGAATTTCTGCCCGCCGAAACCCGGGTTGACGCTCATCAGCAAGACCATGTCGACCTTGTCGATCACGTACTTGAGCACGTCCAGCGGAGTCGCCGGGTTGAACACCAGGCCGGATTTGCAGCCGCCTTCACGGATCAGTTGCAGCGAACGATCGACGTGCAGCGTGGCTTCCGGGTGGAAGGTGATGTAGGTGGCGCCGGCCTCGATGAAGTCGCCGACGATGCGATCCACCGGGCTGACCATCAGGTGCGCGTCGATCGGCGCGGTCACGCCGTACTTGCGCAACGCGGCGCAGACCATCGGGCCGATGGTCAGGTTCGGTACGTAGTGGTTGTCCATGACATCGAAGTGGACGAAGTCGGCACCGGCGGCCAGAACATTGTCCACTTCCTCGCCCAGGCGGGCGAAGTCGGCGGAGAGAATCGACGGAGCAATAACGAAGGGCTGCATGACGCACCTTTTCTGAGCTAAATCACGATGGCGCGCATTGTATACCTCAAGTTTCCGCGCGCGCACCGTGACCGCGATGATTGGGTTGTGCCATGACCGATGACCGGCGGGTTCTCAGTACGCGGCCCGGTAGATCTTCTCGATGTCGGCGGCGCTGAGCTTGCGTGGGTTGTTGCGCATCAGGCGCTCGATGCCTGCCGCCTCCACGGCCATGGCCGGAATCGCGTCTTCGGGCACGCCGAAACTGCGCAGACCCTGCGGAATTTCCACCGCTGCGCACAGTTCGGTCATCGCCGTGACGGCGCTTTCCGCCGCCTCATTGAGACTCAGATGAGCGGTCTTCACCCCCATGGCTTCGGCGATATCCTGCATCCGTTCGACGCAGGCCATCTTGTTCCAGGTCATGACATACGGCAGCAACAGCGCATTACTGACGCCATGGGCAATGTTGAAACGCCCGCCCAGCGGATACGCCAGCGCATGCACCGCGCCGACCCCGGCATTGCCGAACGCCATGCCGGCCATCAGGCTGGCGGTGGCCATGTCTTCCCGGGCTTGCAGGTTGGACGGATTGGCGTAGGCCTTGGGCAACGAGCGGGCGATCAGCTTGATTGCGCCGATAGCCAGCGAATCGGTGATCGGCGAGGCATTCAGCGACAGATAGGACTCAATGGCATGCACCAGGGCATCGACGCCACTGGCGGCGGTGACGCTGCGTGGACAGGTCAGGGTCATCTGCGGACTCACCAGCGCCACGTCCGGCAACAGATAGTCGCTGACAATGCCCTTCTTCAATTGAGCGACCTTGTCCGAAAGAATGGCGACGTTGGTCACTTCAGAACCGGTGCCGGCCGTGGTCGGGATGGCGATCAGTGGCGGGCCTTTGCGCGGCACCTGATCGACGCCGAACAGATCTTCCAGCGCGCCGTGATAACCGGCATACGCGGCGACGCTCTTGGCGATGTCGATGGCACTGCCGCCACCGAGACCAATCAGCCCGTCATGCCCGCCCTCGCGGTAGACGCGCATGCAGTCCTCGACGATGGCGATTTCCGGATCCGGCAACACGCGATCGAAGATTTCGTACTCGCGCTCGCCGATCTGCGCCAGCGCCAACTGCACCGTGCCGGACTTGACCAGCGCGGCATCGGTGACGATCAGGGGGTTGTCGATGTCCAGCCGCGTGAGCTCGGCCGCCAGTTGCTCGATGGCCCCGGCGCCGGTGATCAGTTTGTGAGCGATCTTGAACGAGGAAAGACTCATCGTGCGCAGCCTCTTATAGATGTGGGAGCTGAGCACAAGCGTAGCTGGGGAATTGGGGTTGTCTGGTATTCAGGGTGTGAATGGTCTATCAAGAGCAAGAGCAAAAGAGCCCCTCACCCTAACCCTCTCCCGGAGGGAGAGGGAACTGACCGAGGTGAACTTTCGAGTTACGCCGACCTGAGCGATCACGTCGAACTCCGGTTTTGAAAAGCATGAAGATCGGCTCCCTTTCCCCCTCTCCCCTCTGGGGAGAGGGTTGGGGTGAGGGGTGGTTCTTGAGCCAAGCACTAAACCTGAGCAGTACGCAGTTTTTCACTCCGCCCGCGCAACCATTCCAACGTCAGCAACAGAATCACCGAGAAGGCAATCAGCAGAGTCGCAGCCGCCGCAATCGTCGGGCTCAGGTTCTCGCGAATCCCGCTGAACATCTGCCGTGGCAACGTCGCCTGCTCGGGACCTGCGAGAAACAGCGTCACCACCACTTCATCGAACGACGTCGCAAAGGCAAACAGCGCACCGGAAATCACCCCCGGCGCAATCAGCGGCAAGGTCACCCGGCGAAACGTGGTCAGTGGCGAAGCGCCGAGGCTGGCAGCCGCCCGCACCAGGTTGTGGTTAAACCCTTGCAGGGTCGCCGACACCGTGATGATCACGAACGGCACACCCAAAACCGCGTGCACCACGATCAGCGAGAAGAAACTGTTGCCCAGCCCCAACGGCGCGAAGAACAGATAACTCGCCACACCGATGATCACCACCGGCACCACCATCGGCGAAATCACCAGCGCCATCACCAGCGCCTTGCCGGGGAAGTCGCCACGGGTCAGGCCGATAGCCGCCAGCGTGCCGAACACCATCGCCAGCACCGTCGCCGCCGGGGCGACGATGATGCTGTTCTTCAGTGAGCGCATCCATTCCGCCGAGGCGAAGAAGTCCTGATACCAGTGCAGCGAAAAGCCCTGCAGCGGGTACACCAGGAAACTGCCCGAGTTGAACGACAGCGGCACGATCACCAGCACCGGCAGGATCAGGAACAACAGGATCAAGCCGCAGAGAATCCGCAAGCTGTAGAACCACACCCGCTCGACGGGCGACATATAAGGACTCAGCATTTCAAATTCCCCTTAGCTCAGGCGCAGGCGACTGGCGCCCACCAGCCAGCTGTAGATCAGATAAAGCACCACGGTCGCCAGCAGCAACAAGCCGCCGAGTGCAGTGGCCATGCCCCAGTTGATGCTGGTGTTGGTGTAGAACGCGACGAAGTAGCTGACCATCTGATCGTTCGGGCTGCCCAGCAGCGCCGGGGTGATGTAGTAGCCGATGGCGAGGATGAACACGAGCAGGCAACCGGCGCCGACACCGGCGTAGGTCTGCGGGAAGTACACCCGCCAGAAACTGGCGAACGGATGGCAACCCAGGGAAATCGCGGCACGCATATAGGTCGGCGAGATGCCTTTCATCACGCTGTAGATCGGCAGGATCATGAACGGCAGCAGAATGTGCACCATCGAGATGTAGACCCCGGTGCGGTTGAACACCAGCTCCAGCGGTTTATCGATGATCCCCATCGCCATCAACGCGCTGTTGATCAACCCGCCTGATTGCAGCAATACGATCCACGCGGCGACTCGCACCAGGATCGAAGTCCAGAACGGCAACAGCACCAGAATCATCAGCAGGTTGCTCTGACGCGACGGCAGGTTGGCCAGCAGGTACGCCAGCGGATAGGCCAGCACCAGGCAGATCACGGTGATGATCAGGCCCATCCAGAAAGTCCGGGCGAAGATGTCGAGGTAGATCGCCTGATCCGGGGTGGCCGGGGCCAGTTCGCCGAGGTCGTCGATGCGATGATCCACCGCCGCCAGCAGGTAGAACGGGGTGATGCTGCTGGTGTTGCGCTTCACGGCCTGCCAATAGGCCGGATCGCCCCAGCGTTCGTCGAGACCTTCCAGTGCTTCTTTATAAGAGGCCGGCTCGCTGGCGAATGGCAGCGAACGGGCGGTTTTGGTCAGCAGGCTGCGATAGCCGGCCAACTCCATGTTCAAGCGCTTGGACAGATCGCCCAATGTCTGGTTTTTGCGGGCTTCGGCGAGGTCTTCGCCGGCGGCTTTATAGACCGGTTCAGCGGGCAGTCCGCGACCGTCCCAACTGGCAATGGCTGCCACAGTGCGTGGCATGCCGCCGACCACTTCCGGGTTGCCGACACTTTTATAGAGCAGCGCCACGATCGGCACCAGGAACACCAGCAACAGAAACAGCACCAGCGGCGCGATCAGCGCCTGGGCCTTCCAGCGGTTGACCCGCTCGGCGTGCTTGAGCCGCTGCTTCAAGGTGGGGCTGTTGCCCTCGTTCAGGGGAACGGCGATAGCCATGACGTACTCCGCAAATCTTTGATCGTTACAGAGGTGGCGAACCACCTCGATCGATTGATGCATACAGATCCAAATGTGGGAGCGGGCTTGCTCGCGAAAGCGGCGTGTCAGTCGACATCGATGTTGAATGTACTGACGCTTTCGCGAGCAAGCCCGCTCCCACAGGAGGGCGAGCCCTCTGGTTACTTCGCAGCCCAGGAATTGAAGCGCTGTTCCAGTTGCTCGCCGTTGTCAGCCCAGAAGCTGACGTCGATCTGCACCTGGTTGGCGATGTTTTCCGGGGTGGTCGGCATGTCTTTCAGGATCGCCTTGTCCAGCAAAGGCACTGCCTGGGAGTTGGCCGGCCCGTAGGCGATGTTTTCCGAGTAGGTCTTCTGCTGTTGCGGCTGCACCGAGAACGCGATGAATTTCTTCGCCGCTTCAGCACGCGCCTTGTCCAGGCCTTTCGGGATGGCCCATGCGTCGAAGTCGTAGATGCCGCCGTTCCACACCACTTTAAGGTTGGATTCTTTCTGCACCGCAGCGATACGACCGTTGTAGGCCGAGCTCATGACCACGTCACCGGAAGCGAGGTATTGCGGCGGCTGGGCGCCGGCTTCCCACCACTGGATGTTCGGTTTCAGCTCATCCAGTTTCTTGAACGCGCGGTCCTGGCCGTTCTTGCTGGCCAGTTCCTTGTAGACGTCTTTCGGCGCAACGCCATCAGCCATCAAAGCGAATTCGAGGGTGTACTTGGCCCCTTTGCGCAGGCCGCGCTTGCCCGGGAATTTCTTGGTATCCCAGAAATCCGCCCAACTGGTCGGTGCGGTTTTCAACTTGTCGGCGTTATAGGCCAGCACGGTCGACCATACGAAGAAGCCCACGCCGCAAGGCTGGATCGCGCCTTTGACGTAGTCTTCGGTCTTGCCGAACAGCGCAGGATCAAGTTGCTCGAACATGTCTTCGTCGCAACCACGGGACAGTTCCGGCGATTCAACTTCCACCAGATCCCAGGACACGCTCTTGGTGTCGACCATGGCTTTGACCTTGGCCATTTCACCGTTGTACTCGCCGGCGACGATCTTGCCGTTGCCCGCTGCTTCCCACGGTGCGTAGAAGGCTTTGACTTGCGCCGCCTTGTTCGCCCCGCCAAACGACACCACGGTCAGATCCGGGCCGGCGGCCATTGCGCTTGCCGCACCCATCAGGCCCAGGGTCAGGGCTGTGAACTTCAGGGATCTCAACATTTATTGTTCTCTCCACGTGCAGGGTTGGTGTTGGTATTGCCGGGGCGCTTAGTGCGCCTCTAGAAGAGGATCAAGCGCGCGAACGTGCTCGACCTGCCAGCCAAGCGGAACCACGTCACCGACCGCGAGCGCTGGATCGAGCTCGGCAATCGGTTGTTTCACGAAGAAGTCGGTCTTGCCGCAGACTTCCAGGCGCACCCGGACGTGGTCGCCCAGATAGATGAATTCGGCCACCCGCCCGGAGAAGCGGTTGACGCATTGGTCGCTCGAACCGTTGAGGCTGACGCGCTCCGGACGGATCGACAGGGTGACGGGCTCGCCGGTCTGGCCGATGTTGACCGCCAGCGCCTCGACCTTTTCCCCACGCCCCAACTCCACCACGCAACGCTCGCCGTTCTGGCTGAGCAGGCGACCGTTGAGGCGGTTGTTCTCGCCGATGAAGTTGGCGACGAAGGTGTTTTTCGGTTCTTCGTAGAGGGTGCGCGGCGGGGCGATCTGCTGGATCTCACCTTGATGGAAAACGGCGACACGATCGGACATGGTCAGGGCTTCGCCCTGGTCGTGGGTCACATAGACCACGGTCACGCCGAGACGCTGGTGCAGGTGTTTGATTTCCATCTGCATGTGTTCGCGCAGCTGTTTGTCGAGGGCACCGAGGGGTTCGTCCATCAGCACCAGTTGCGGCTCGAACACCAGCGCGCGGGCCAGCGCCACACGCTGTTGCTGACCGCCGGACAGTTGCGCCGGATATCGCGATGCGAACGCGTCGAGCTGGACCATGCTCAGGACTTTCTTGACCTTGTCGCTGACGTCGCTCTTGTTCAGGCCACGCACGGTCAGCGGGAACGCCAGGTTTTCAGCCACGGTCATGTGCGGAAACAGCGCGTAGTTCTGGAACACCATGCCGATGTCACGCTTGTGCGGCGGCACGTTGTTGATCGCCCGCCCGGCCAGGAGGATTTCGCCGGCGGTCGGCGTTTCGAAACCGGCGAGCATCATCAGGCTGGTGGTCTTGCCGGAGCCGGACGGCCCGAGCAGGGTCAGGAACTCGCCCTTGCGGATGTCCAGGTTGAGGTCTTTGACGATCAGGTTCTCGCCGTCGTAGCTCTTCTGCACTCCACGAAAGCTGACCAGCACATCACTGGCCCCTGCGTTTGATTCGACCTGGCTCATACCCACACCTTTGTTATTGATGACTGCTGTGGGATTAAGCCTAGTGGCTGCTTGCAGTCACGCAAATCGGGGCGCAGGAGAGAATCGCCTCAGCCGGATGGAAGGCCGGGGGTAGGGATTGCCCTACAAGGATGGCGCTAATAGACAAAGCCGTGGCGAGTGGCAAGCTGCGAGCCGCAAGTCACTGCAAACGCGCCTGTCGCTATTGGATATGCGAATTACAGGAGCTTGTGTTCCATCGCGTACTTCACCAGCTCGGCGAGTGAGGTGATGTTGAGTTTCTGCATCAGCCGCGCCTTGTGGGTGCTGATGGTCTTGCTGCTCAAGGCCAGTTGCTGGGCGATGTCGTTGACGTTGGCGCCCTGTGCCAGGCGTTCGAAAACCGAGAACTCGCGCTCCGACAGCAACGAATGCAATGGTCGCGCATCGGTCAGGCCGACTTCGAAGACCATCCGGTCGGCCAGTTCCGGGTCGATGTAGCGCCCGCCCGCCGCGACTTTGCGGATCGCCGTCAGCAGCAGCGCCGGATCGCTGTCCTTGGTCGCATATCCGGCGGCGCCGACTTTCAGCGCCCGGGCGGCCATCTGCGCTTCGTCGTGCATCGACAGCACCAGAATCGCCGGCGGATTGCTCAGTGCGCGGATGCGTGGGATCGCTTCCAGGCCGTTGACCCCAGGCATGGAAATATCCAGCAGCACCACCTCGCACGGCACGTTGCGCAGGGTTTCGAGCAACTGCTCGCCATTGCTCGCCTCCCCCACCACTTGCAGATCCTTGGCCAGGCCGATCAATTGCTTGATGCCTTCGCGAACGATGGTGTGGTCTTCGGCTACCAGTACACGGATCACTTACTTCTCCTCATCCAGTGGCACCCGCACGCTCAGTGTGGTGCCCTCGCCCGGCGCGCTGTCGAGTGACAACTGACCGCCCATGATCAACACCCGCTCGCGCATCCCTACAAGTCCAAAGGATGTCGGCCTGCCGGCAGCGGCGACAAATCCTACGCCATCATCGCTGACTGTCAGACACAATTCGTCGCCTTCTAGCGCCAGCGTCAGTTCCACAGTATGCGCCTGGGCATGGCGCATGACGTTGGTCAGCGCCTCCTGAAGGATGCGGAACAGGCCGATGGCCTTGGCGTCGCTCAGCGGCGGCAGATTGTCCGGCACCTGCACCAGACACGGAATCTGCGTGCGCGCCTCGAAGCGCCGGGCCTGCCACTCGATCGCCGAGGCAATACCGGCATCGAGAATCGGCGGGCGCAAGGCCGTCGCCACATCGCGCACCAACTGGAACAGCTGGGCGATCAGGCGTTTCATGCTGTTCAGGCGTTCGTTCAGACCGGGATCGAGTTGCGCGTAGGCCAGTTCGCACATCGATGTCTCCAGTTTCAACACCGTCAACATCTGCCCCAGTTCATCGTGAACCTCGCGTGCGATGCGCGCCTTTTCCTCTTCTCGCACGCTTTCGAGATGCGCCGACAGCTCGCGCAGTTGTTCCCGCGATGCTGCCAGTTCCAGCTCAATGCGTTTGCTTTCGGTGATGTCCCAGACGATGCCGTCCCAGACGTAAGCGCCATCTTCCAGTTGCCGGGTGATGGCCTTGATTTCGGCCCAGCGCTGTTCGCCCTGTCGCGTAAGAATCCGCCCCTGCCACGACCAGTCGCTGTCGGTATCCAGCGCCCGGTCCTGAGTCTGGTGATACCCGGCCTTGTCGTCCGGGTGCACCAGGCTGCGCAAACCCATGTCGCGATGGGCGATGGCGGCCGGCGCGTAGCCGACCAGACTCTCGCTGCCTTCACTGATGTAAGCAAAGTCGATCTGCCCGGTCACCGGCGCCCGCTCCAGGCGGAACACCAGCCCCGGCACGTTGGCCGCGATGCCTTGCAGGCGCGCCTCGCTTTCCTGCAACGCGGCCAGGGCCCGCCGGCGTTCGGTGACGTCCGTGAGATAAACCACCAGATATTCACTATCGCGAAAGCGCAGAAAACTCAGCGACACATCCGCCGGCAAAACACTGCCATCGGCCCGCACACAACTGGTTTCAAAACTGAGCGGCCCCTCTTCGCTGGCCCGGGCGCGCTTCCACAAATTGAGCCAGCGATCCATATGCAGGCCGGGCTCAAAATCGATCAACGGTCGCTCGATCAATGCGCCCTGTGGATAACCGAGCATGTATTCCGCCGCGCGGTTGGCGTAGCGCACATGACTGTCCCAGTTGACCCAAAGGATGCCGACGGTGCTCTGGTCGATGGAAAACTGGGTCAGGCGCAGGGCTTCTTCGCTGGCTGCGCGCAGGGCGATATCTTCCCGGGCGGCGAGCAGGCGTTGCTCGAGGTTGTGTTGCTGGCGCCGCTGCCAGAAGACGATCGCCGCACAACTGATCAGCAACACGGCAAACAACAGGCTCAGGTTCTGCCAGAACCCCGGCGACTCCGAGAGCCGCGGGTATTTGGGTTGCAGCCATTGGGTGTGCAGGCGCTCCAGATCCTTCGCCGGGATCGCCCGCAAGGCGCTTTCGACGATCCCGGCCAGCTCCGGCCAGTCACGACGGCTGGCGACTCGCAACAGTTGCGGCAGACCGATGTCGCCGACCACCACCAGCCCGGCGAACTCCGGCTCCGTCGACAATCGTCCCAACTGCGCTTCATCCACCACCGCGTAAGCAGCCTGCTGACTCAACAACAACTGCAACGCCTGGCGTTCCAGCGGCACGCCTTGCAGATTCAGATGGGGATAGTTGCCCCGCAGGTAATCGGCGGTGACGCTGGGCATGCGCACGGCCACCCGGACCTGGCTGTCGAGTTTTTCCAGCTCGACCGAACTGCTGGTTTTCTGATCGCTGACCACCAGTTGCGGCACGCGCATGTAGGGATCGGAAAACTGCCAGAGACGCAGCGCGCCCGGCGTCTGGGTCAGGCCCGGGGCCATATCGATCTCGCCGTCCCGGGCGGCGGCTTCAAGCTGTTCAAGATCGGGGAAGTTGCGCCAGCTGAGTTCGATACCGAGGGCCTTGGCCATCCACTTCATCAATTCGACATTCGCCCCGGACAGCCGCTGCAAGCGCCGGTCGTATTGCGCGTACGGTGCCTGCAATACCAGACCAACGCGCAATTCATTGTGTTGGGCCAGCCACTGTTGCTGGCTCGTCGACAACTGCGCAACATGGCTCGGCGGCGCAGGCGCGGCCCACCCCATCAAGGGAAACGCCAGACAGCCGATAACCCACAGGCAGCAAAAACGCATCATTGAAATCTCATACACTGACAAATTCTGACCAACCCATTAGGCTGCCGGGATACTTTCTGGCCTGGAATAACCGATGCCCCCTGTCTCTCGCCTGGCAATGCCAGCATTGTGCCTGTCGCTGATCCTGCCTTGTGCGTTTTCCGTCGAAGCCGCCGATCCGGCGCCCGCCTCTGCTGCGGGAAAACCCGCCGAAGAAAAACCGGTCGAACGCCAGCCATTGCTTGAGCGTAGTCAGGAAGAAGCCTCAGCACTCGAACGCAAAGTCCCGGCCCAGGAACAACAACAGTTGCAGGCCGGCAGCGACACCTTCCTCGCCCTGTGGAAACCGGCCAACACAGCCGACCCCAAAGGTGTGGTGATCCTCATCCCCGGTGCCGGCGAAACCGCCGACTGGCCCCAGGTGATCGGCCCGCTGCGGCGTAAATTGCCGGACTTCGAGTGGAACAGCCTGAGTATCACCCTGCCCGACCTGCAAAGCGATGCCATCGCACCGCGTGTGATCGAAGCGCCCGCAGCGCCGAAAACCGCCGATGCAGGCAGCAAGGATTCGACCACTGCCGAACCGATCGAGCAAGCCGCCGGCGGTGAAGCGGATGTGGCTGACAAAGTCGTCGCCGAGACCAACGAAGAACAGGCAAAGGCCGACGCCGAGCGAATCTTCGCCCGCATCGACGCGGCGATTGCCTACGCCGAACAGCAAGGCGCGCACAGCATCGTGGTGCTGGGTCACGGCACCGGCGCCTATTGGGCCGCACGCTTCCTGAACGAAAAGCAGACGGCACAAGTGGAAAAACTGGTGATGGTCGCCGCACAAGTACCGCCCAAGGCCAAGCCTGAACTGGCTGAGCTGACGCCACTGCTGAAGCTGCCGACCGCCGATATCTTCTATATGGACAAGCCGCTGGATCGCAACGCCGCACTGGAGCGTCTGCAGGCCAGCAAGCGCTTGAAGACGTCAGCGTTCAGCCAGGTCGCGCTCAAGGCATTGCCCGACAACAAGGCCGAGCAGGAACAATTGTTCCGCCGGGTGCGCGGCTGGTTGAATCCGCAAACCCCGGACTGACCGACCGCACAAAAAAAGATCGCAGCCTGGGCTGCGATCTTTTTTTCGTCTAGCGGAAATCCCGCCGCTCGCGAATCAATGTGTAGGCATTGTGCAAGTCGCGAGTTCTTTCAGTTGCCTCGAGCACCTGGGCCGCCGTCGCACCGCTACCGGCCACCTTGTCCGGATGATGGCGACTGAGCAGGCGACGATAGGCACGTTTGATCTGTGCCGGTTCGCTGGTAGCCGACACGCCGAGCAAACGCATCGCGTCCTGATAACTCACTGCTGCGCTGACGATCGGGCGCTTGTTCGGCTCGTAATCCGCCGCCAGTGCCTGAATCTGATGAGTCGTCCAGCCCAGCCACTTGCCCCACTGCGCCAGCAATTCGCGCTCGCTGCTGCCGGCCCGGCCGTCGGCCCAGACCATCCGCCAGCAGGCGCGCAACACCCCTTCGGCGGCATGGGGCTGAGCACTGAGACGTCGCAGATAACCGCGCAAGCGATCCCCGCCGGACTTGCCGCGATTGAACGCGGCAATGGCCCGGCGTTGTGCCGGCTCACTCATATCCAGCGCGCGCATCTCCTGACGCGCCTGCTGGATATGCCCGTCGGTGACCCGCCCGTCGCTCTTGGCCAGACGCCCGAGCAAGACGAACAACAACTCGTCGTTGCGCAGCATCGGCTGGCCGCCGAGTTTTTCCCGCAAATGCCCCCAACTCTGTAAATGCAGGCGTCGATCCAGCGCCTGCCCCAACAATGCCCCAAGCATGGCCCCCGGAATGCTGGCGATAGCAAAACCCGCTCCGGCTCCAATCAGAGTCCCTGGCCACAACATATCAGCGACTCGCTTCTATCAAGGTTTCGGCTTCAGCCAGACGCTCGTGCGTACCGACATCGACCCAGTGGCCTTTGAGTCGCTCACCGCTCACCTGCCCGTGCGCCATGGCTTTGCGCAGCAACGGTGCCAGTTTGAAAGCGCCGTCCGTGCAGCCATCGAACAATTGCGGGTGCAGCACAGCGATGCCGCTGTAAGTCAGGGTCGCCATCTCCGGTTGGCCGTCCTGTACCTGATCGCCGACCAGGCAGAAGTCACCCGTCGGGTGATGGGCCGGATTGTCCGCCAGCACCAGATGCGCCAGTCCGTTGATCGGCTGGTGCAGCACGCTGAAGTCGTAATCCGTCCAGATGTCACCGTTGACCACCAGGAACGCTTCATCACCGAGCAGCGGCAAGGCGCGGAAGATGCCGCCACCGGTCTCCAGCGGCTCGCCTTCGGGCGAGTAACGGATACTCAGGCCGAATTGCGAGCCGTCACCCAGATAATCTTCGATCTGCTGACCGAGCCAGGCATGGTTGATCACAATCTCGCTGAAGCCCGCCGCCGCCAGGGCACGCAGGTGGTACTCGATCAATGGGACGCCAGCGGCGCGCACCAGCGGTTTAGGGGTGGTCAGGGTCAACGGGCGCATGCGCTCGCCTTTGCCGGCCGCCAGAATCATTGCCTTCATGCAGTCGCTCCGCCACGCAGGCTGGCCAGCAGCGCTTGCAGTTGTGCCAACTCGGGACGGCGTGCGATCACCGCATCTATATAAGAGAAGAAGCGCGGCACATCGCCGAGATAACGTGGCTTGCCATCGCGGTGACAGATGCGGGCGAAGATCCCGATGACTTTCAGGTGACGCTGAACGCCCATCAGGTCACTGGCGCGCAAGAAGTCTTCGAAATCCGTTTGCACGGGAATATTCAATGCTGACGCCTGCTGCCAATAATTTTCCAGCCAGCCGCGCACTCGCTCTTCAGGCCAGCTGAGGAACGCATCCTTGAACAGGCACGTCACGTCGTAGGTCACCGGGCCGTACACCGCGTCCTGGAAATCCAGCACGCCGGGGTTCGGTTCGCTGAGCATCAGGTTGCGTGGCATGTAGTCGCGGTGCACCAGCACTTTGGGTTGCGCCAGCGCGCTATCGATCAGCAGATCGCTGACCTGTTGCCATTGCTGCTGTTGCGTGGCGTCAAATTCGATGCCCAGCTCGCGCTTCACGTACCACTCGGGGAACAGCTCCAGCTCGCGACGCAGCAGCGCAACGTCGTAACTCGGCAGCGGCGCCACCATCGGCAACTGCTGAAAAGCCAGCAGCACTTGCAAGGCATCGCTGAATAAAGCGTCGGCATTTTCGCTGTCGATCACGTCCAGATAGGTCTTGTTGCCCAGGTCATTGAGCAAAAGAAATCCGCGATCGAGGTCCTCGGCATAAATTTTCGGCACGTTAATTCCGGATTTCGCCAGCAAAAAGGCAATATCCACGAACGGTTTGCAGTTTTCCTGAGGCGGCGGTGCGTCCATCACGACGAAACTGCGACCCGCGCCTTCCCAGCGGAAATAACGGCGGAAACTCGCGTCACTGCTGGCCGCGGTCAACGTGGCCGGGGGTACGGCACCCCAGCCCTGATCAGTGAAAAGGGTTGCCAACTGCTCATCGAGCCAAACTTTCAGGTGTTGCAAGCGTACATCTTGGTCAGGCATTGCAAGGGTCTCCGACGGCGCTAGCCGTCAAGCGGGTCATGCTTTATTATCCAGCATCTTTTTCAGACCATCGAGAGGCGTGCGGCCCACACCGCGGGCAGATGGCACGCAGGAAGCCCGGACTAATAAGATGGCATTGAAATCCCCCGCGTTTCGTAAAAAATTTCCGTTGTTGGTAACCGGCAGTCTGCTGGCTATGCAACCTCTGGCCAGTTCATTCGTTGTCGCCGCCGAGCAGTATGACTGCGCCGTCTCGGCTACGGGCGGCTGGGCCTGTTCGCCGAAGACGCCGGCGGCTGCATTGCCACCGCGTCCTGTGCATGACGGCAGTGCCGTCAGCGCTGCCGGCGAAGCACCGGCCGAGAACGGCACCGTTTCGGACTCAGGTTCCAAACCCGTGCTGGTTACCGAAGCCAAAGGCCGCGGCCTGAAATCCCGCAGCGAAGACTACAGTCACCTCGACTGGGTTCCGCGCGAGAAGCTCACCGCCGCCCAATTGGCCGAGACCGGTCCTTACTGCTCTGGTTCCTATATCGAACCAATTCGTCCTGGCATGAATGACAAGACGAATAAAAGTGACGCCCCGACCTTCATCGGCGCGAAAGCTTCGCGCTATAACACCGAAGATCAGGTCGGCACGCTGGCCGGTGACGTGGTTCTGCGTCAGGGCAGCATGCAGGTCGAGTCCCAGGAAGCGAGCCTCTATCAGGCCGAGAGCCGCGCCGAACTCAAGGGCGACGTGCGCATCCGCGACAATGGCGCGCTGATCGTCGGCGACCACGCCGATGTGCAACTCGACACCGGTGAAGCGAAAGTCGACAACGCCGAATACGTGATGCACAAGTCGCGCATCCGCGGTAACGCGCTATACGCCAAGCGTGCCGAGAACGCGATCATCCGCTTAAAGGACGGCACGTACACCACGTGCGAACCGAACAGCAACGCCTGGCAGCTCAAGGGCAACAACATTACCCTGAACCCTGCCACCGGCTTCGGTACCGCGACCAACGTGACACTGCGGGTCAAGGACATTCCGATCCTGTACACCCCGTACATCTACTTCCCGATCGACGACCGTCGTCAGTCGGGCTTCCTGCCGCCGACCATCGGCACCGGCAGCGACACCGGCTTCATGCTGGTCACCCCGTACTACTTCAACCTGGCACCGAACTACGATGCCACGTTGTACCCGCGCTACATGAGCAAGCGCGGTCTGTTGATGGAAGGCGAATTCCGCTACCTGACCAAGTCCAGCGAAGGTCAGTTCGGTGCTGCTTACCTCAACGACGAGGACACTGATCGCAGCAAGCAGAGCGACTACGAGAAAAACCGTTACATGTACAACTGGCAGCACAAGGGCGGTCTCGACTCCCGCGTGCTCACCCAGGTCGACTACACCAAGATCAGCGATCCGTACTACTTCCAGGATCTGACCACCGACCAGATCGGTGTGAAGAGCCAGGACTACGTGAATCAGCAGGGCTCGGTCACCTATCGTGGCGACAGCTACACGGCGCGTCTGAACGCCCAGGCGTATCAACTGGCGACCGTTTCGAACCTCACGCCGTACGACCGTCTGCCGCAGATCACCTTCAATGGTCAGCTGCCGTATCACCCGGAAGGCCTGGACTTCGATTACGAAACCGAGATCGTGCGGTTTGATCGTGATCTGCAGAATGGCAACTTCACGAACGAAGACGGTACTGTCGAACGTCGCCTGGACAACAACATCACTGGTCTGGCCCGTGCCAACGGCGACCGGCTCAACCTGAAACCAGGCGTCAGCCTGCCGATGAACTGGACCTATGGCTTCCTCAAGCCATCGCTCAAGTACCAGTACACCCAGTACCAGCTGGATCTGGACGGTACCGGTAAATCGCAAATTGCGGCAATGACGCCAGAAAACCAGAACCTCAACGGCAAGTTCAGCAGCAACCAGAACCGTGGCGTTCCGATCGCGAGCATCGACGGCGGGCTGTACTTCGACCGCGACACGTCCTACTTTGGCAAGAACTACCGTCAGACCCTGGAACCACGCCTGTTCTATCTTTATGTGCCCGAGAAAGACCAGTCTGATATCCCGGTGTTCGACACCAGCGAATACACCTTCAACTACGCCTCTCTGTTCCGTGACAACCGCTTCTCCGGTTCCGACCGTGTAGGCGACGAGAACAAGCTTTCGTTGGGTGTGACCAGCCGCTGGATCGAAGACGATGGTTTCGAACGTCAACGTATCAGTGTCGGTCAGGCCTTGTACTTCAAGGATCGCGAAGTCCAACTGCCAGGTATCGATCCGAAAACCCGCGACGATGCGCATTCGAACGTTTCGCCATACGCGCTGGAATACGAATACCGCTGGAACCGCGACTGGCGCACCACTGCCGACTACAACTGGGATCCGGACAGCCGCAGCCCGCGTTCCGGCAGCGCAATGTTCCACTACCAGCCTGAAGACAACCCGAACAAGGTGGTCAACGTCGGTTATCGCTATCGCAACGACCAGGTTCGTTACGACCAGAACACCGGTAAATGGTCGGTGGGCGGTGGTGACTACGGCACCCCGGGCCAGCCTGGTTATGTGAAGGACTACTACAAGATCCAGCAGCATGACTTCTCGGTCATCTGGCCGATCGTTCCACAATGGAGCGCCATCAGCCGCTGGCAGTACGACTACAACCGCAACCGCACGCTGGAAGCCTTCGGTGGTTTCGAATACGACAACTGCTGCTGGAAACTGCGCCTGATCAACCGTTACTGGGTCAGCTATGACGAGTTCAGTCAGAATGCCCCGGAAAACGAAAAAGGCGACCACGGCCTCTTCCTCCAAATTGTTCTGAAGGGACTCGGCGGCCTCACCGGCGCCAAGACTGAGAGCTTCCTCGACAAAGGCATCCAAGGTTATCGTCAACGTGAAGACCAAGCTTTCTGATTGTCTGCGCCCGCTGATGCTGGGCGCGCTGTTCCTGGGTACCGCGGCCAACGCCGCGGTGCAATCCATCGATAAAGTGGTGGCCATCGTCGACAACGACGTGGTCATGCAGAGCCAGCTGGATCAACGCGTCCACGAAGTTCAGCAAACCATCGCCAAGCGTGGTGGCGGCTTGCCGCCTCCGGGCGTGCTGGATCAACAGGTGCTTGAGCGTCTGATCGTCGAAAACCTGCAACTGCAGATCGGCGAACGTTCCGGCATCCGCATCACCGATGAAGAACTGAACCAGGCTGTCGGCACCATTGCCCAGCGCAACAACATGACTGTCGATCAATTCCGCGCAGCCCTGGCTCACGACGGCCTGAGTTACGAAGGCGCCCGTGAACAGATCCGCAAGGAAATGGTCATCAGCCGTGTGCGTCAGCGCCGTGTTGCAGAACGCATTCAGGTATCGGAGCAGGAAGTGAAGAACTTCCTCGCTTCTGACCTGGGCAAGATGCAACTGTCCGAAGAACTGCACCTAGCCAACATCCTGATCCCGACCCCGGAAAGCGCCAACTCTGAAGCGATTCAGAGCGCCGCACGCCAGGCGATGGAGGTTTACCAGCAACTCAAGCAGGGCGCTGATTTCGGTCAACTGGCCGTTGCCAAGTCGGGCAGCGACAACGCCCTCGAAGGCGGTGACATGGGCTGGCGTAAAGCCGCTCAATTGCCACCACCGTTTGACCGCGAGTTGAGCAGCATGGCTGTCGGCGACATCACTCAGCCAGCACGCACACCAGGTGGTTTCATCATCCTGAAGCTGCTGGAAAAACGCGGCGGCGAAAGCCAGATGCGCGACGAAGTGCATGTGCGCCACATCCTGGTCAAGCCAAGTCCGGTCCGTGACGAAGCGAAGACCAAGGAGCTGGTTCAGTCGCTGTATAACCGCATTCAAGCCGGCGAAGATTTTGCTGAACTGGCCAAGAAGTACTCGGAAGACCCAGGCTCTGCCCTCAACGGCGGTGACCTGAACTGGATCGACCCGAACGCGCTGGTACCGGAATTCCGCGCCGTGATGGCCAAGTCCCCGCAGGGTCAGCTGTCCAAGCCATTCCAGACCCAGTACGGCTGGCACGTTCTGGAAGTCCTTGGCCGTCGCGCCACTGACAGCACTGAACAGGCCCGTGAGCAGCAAGCTTTGACCGTACTGCGTAACCGCAAATACGATGAAGAGCTGCAAACCTGGCTGCGTCAGATCCGTGACGAAGCGTACGTAGAGATCAAACTCCCTGGTGCAGACCAGGCAGCGCAGTGAAACCCAAGCGTTTCGCGCTGACACCCGGCGAACCAGCCGGCATCGGTCCTGACCTGTGCCTGCTGCTCGCCTCGCAAGCCCAGCCACATCCCCTGATTGCCATCACCAGCCGCGACCTGCTCCAAGAGCGGGCCGCGCAGCTGGGGCTGGCCGTCAGTCTGCTGTCCGTGTCGCCCGGTCAATGGCCGGACGTTCCGGCGCCCGCCAACAGCCTTTATGTCTGGGACACACCGCTCAGCGCCCCCGTGGTCGCCGGGCAACTGGACAAGGCCAACGCCGCATTCGTCCTTGAAACCCTGACCCGCGCCGGCAATGGCTGCCTTAACGGCGACTTCGCCGGGATGATTACCGCCCCGGTGCACAAGGGCGTGATCAACGAATCGGGCATCGCCTTTTCCGGCCACACCGAATTTCTTGCCGACCTGACCCACACCCCCCAGGTGGTGATGATGCTCGCTACCGGCGGTTTGCGCGTGGCACTGGTCACCACTCACCTGCCCCTTCGCGAGATCGCCGATGCGATCACGCCGGAGCGGCTGGAACGGGTCACGCGGATTCTGCACGCCGACCTGCAAGACAAATTCGGCATCGCCCGACCGCGCATCCTGGTCTGCGGGCTCAACCCGCACGCCGGTGAAGGCGGACACCTGGGCCATGAAGAAATCGACATCATCGAACCCACCCTGGAGCGCCTGCGCGGCGAGGGCATGGACCTTCGTGGCCCGCTGCCTGCCGACACTCTGTTTACCCCCAAATATCTGGAGCACTGCGACGCAGTGCTGGCGATGTACCACGACCAGGGCCTGCCCGTGCTCAAGTACAAAGGCTTCGGCGCAGCGGTCAACGTGACCCTGGGCCTGCCGATCATCCGCACCTCCGTCGACCACGGCACCGCCCTGGATCTGGCAGGCAGCGGCAAGATCGACACCGGCAGCCTGCAGGTCGCCCTGGAAACCGCCTACCAGATGGCCGAGACCCGTTTATGACCGAGCAATACCAACACAAGGCGCGCAAACGCTTTGGCCAGAACTTCCTGCACGATGCCGGCGTCATCGACCGCATCCTGCGCTCCATCAGCGCCAAGCCTGACGACCGGATGCTGGAAATCGGCCCTGGCCAGGGCGCACTGACCGCCGGCCTGCTGAACAGCGGCGCACAGCTCGACGTGGTGGAACTGGACAAGGATCTGATCCCGATCCTCAACCAGCAGTTCGCCGGCAAGAGCAACTTCAACCTGCATCAGGGCGATGCGCTGAAGTTCGACTTCAACACTCTGAACGCTGCGCCGAACAGCCTGCGCGTGGTCGGCAACCTGCCGTACAACATTTCCACACCGCTGATTTTCCACCTGCTGAACAACGCCGGCATCATCCGCGACATGCACTTCATGCTGCAGAAGGAAGTGGTCGAGCGTCTGGCCGCAGGCCCGGGTGGTGGTGACTGGGGCCGTCTGTCGATCATGGTTCAGTACCATTGCCGGGTCGAGCATCTGTTCAACGTCGGCCCGGGTGCATTCAACCCGCCGCCGAAGGTCGATTCAGCCATCGTGCGCCTGGTGCCACACGCGGTTCTGCCGCACCCGGCCAAGGACCATCGCCTGCTGGAACGCGTCGTACGCGAAGCCTTCAACCAGCGCCGCAAGACCTTGCGCAACACCCTCAAGCAATTGCTGAGCAACGCTGAAATCGAAGCCGCCGGCGTCGATGGCAGCCTGCGTCCCGAGCAGCTTGATCTGGCGGCATTCGTACGCCTGGCCGACAAGCTCGCCGAACAGCCCGCGCCAACACCCGCTGCCGACTGACAGGCAATCATAACGTTCGGGCAGGACGCCGCTCTGGTCTCCTGCCCGATACTTGCCTAGACTCAACCCATCGGCGACACCCCGCGTTCCGCTTTGTCCTTAAGGCCTTTTGCATGTCTGATCCTCGTTATCAGGTCGATGTCAGTGTCGTAACTCACTATCTGGCAGACCAATCGCAACCCGAGCACGACCGCTTTGCCTTCGCCTACACCATCACCGTGCAGAACAATGGCGAGCAGCCAGCCCGACTGATCTCGCGTCATTGGGTGATCACCGATGGCGACGGGCATGTCGAAGAAGTGCGCGGCGCCGGCGTAGTCGGCCAACAGCCCTTGATCGACGCGGGGCAAAGCCACACCTACAGCAGCGGCACGGTCATGACCACCAAGGTCGGCACCATGCAGGGCAGCTATGAAATGGTCGCCAGCGACGGCAAGCATTTCGACGCAATCATCAAACCCTTCCGCCTCGCCGTTCCCGGAGCCCTGCACTGATGGCGACGTATGCCGTCGGCGACCTGCAAGGTTGCCTCGAACCGCTCAAGTGCCTGCTCAAACAGGTCGCGTTCGACCCGGCCGTGGATCGGTTGTGGCTGGTGGGTGACCTGGTCAACCGTGGCCCGCAGTCGCTGGAAACCCTGCGCTTCCTTTACGGCATGCGTGAATCGCTGGTCTGTGTACTCGGCAATCACGATCTGCACCTGCTGGCGGCGGCAAAAAATATCGAGCGGATGAAAAAGTCCGACACGCTGCGCGAGATTCTCGCAGCGCCGGACTGCGCCGAACTGATGGAATGGCTGCGCCAGCAGAAGCTCATGCACTACGACGAGCAACGCGAAGTCGCCATGGTGCACGCCGGCATCGCGCCGCAATGGTCGCTGCGCAAGGCGATGAAATACGCCGAGGAAGTCGAAACCGCATTGCGCGACGACAACCTGTTCCCGGCCTTCCTCGACGGCATGTATGGCAACGAGCCGGCGAAGTGGGACAGCGAGCTGAAAGGCGTCACCCGCCTTCGGGTCATCACCAACTATTTCACGCGCATGCGCTTTTGCACTGCTGAGGGCAAGCTCGACCTCAAGAGCAAAGAAGGCCTCGACACGGCACCACCGGGCTACAAGCCCTGGTTCCAGCACAAGGAGCGCAAGACCCGTGGCCTGCGGATCATTTTCGGCCACTGGGCGGCGCTGGAAGGCAATGTCCATGAACCGGGCATTTCAGCCCTCGACACCGGTTGCGTGTGGGGCGGCAGCCTGACCCTGATGAACGTCGACAGCTTTGAACGGCTGTCATGCAAATGCGACGAACACGGCGGCGTCCTGCCCCCGGTCGCGCCATTGATCACCGAATCCTCGCCAGTCAGCGCTGCGCGTTAGACTGCGTTTTCAGCCGAGCCACAGGAACCCGCCATGAGCGAATTCAAACGTATCCCCCCGGAACAGGCCCAGGCCCTGCGCGAGCAAGGTGCCGTGGTGGTCGACGTCCGTGACCCAGCCACATTCGCGGCGCTGCACATCAGCGGCTCGAAGCATCTGGACAATCATTCCCTGCACGCCTTCATCCAGGGGGCCGACCTCGATGCTCCGACTGTTGTGGTCTGTTATCACGGCAACTCGAGCCAGGGTGCCGCGGCGTATCTCGTCAGTCAGGGCTTCTCCGACGTCTACAGCATGGACGGCGGCTTCGAGCTGTGGCGTACGACTTTTCCTTCGGAAACCGCGCAAGGCACTTCCGAATAATTTTTTTGTAACGTGCAAGCCCCGGCTCCCGTGGGCTCGCGCGGTGGCAGACGAACGGTCTGCCACAACTAATTACGTATCTCGCCTTTACCTCCTGAATTCCCAACTATCCTTAAGCCCAGGCCATCCAAAACAGGGGAGAGCCGGTACACCGGCGCACGGGTCATCGGGAGTGACTTTCGCGGTTGTCGATCGCGGAGGGGTTCTGGGGGGTAAACAACAGCTGCCTTAGCGGCTGCTTGCCAGCATCGACTGAGTGATCCGGCGTCGGCTCCACGTATCGAGCGAGGTGACGTCATGAGTATCTTTAGCCACTTCCAACAACGCTTCGAGTCCACACGCCAGGAAGAACTCTCGCTGCAAGAGTACCTGGAGCTGTGCAAAAAAGACCGTAGCGCCTACGCGTCCGCTGCCGAACGTCTGTTAATGGCCATCGGCGAACCGGAACTGCTCGACACCTCGACCAACTCGAGGTTGTCGCGAATCTTCTCCAACAAGGTGATCCGCCGCTATCCGGCCTTTGAAGACTTCCACGGGATGGAAGAATGCATCGACCAGATCGTGTCGTATTTCCGCCACGCCGCCCAGGGCCTTGAGGAGAAGAAACAGATCCTCTATCTGCTCGGCCCCGTCGGCGGTGGTAAATCGTCCCTGGCCGAGAAGCTGAAACAGCTCATGGAAAGGGTGCCTTTCTATGCCATCAAGGGTTCTCCGGTCTTCGAATCCCCCCTGGGTCTGTTCAACGCCACCGAAGATGGCGCGATCCTCGAAGAAGACTTTGGCATTCCCCGGCGCTACCTGAACACCATCATGTCGCCATGGGCCACCAAACGCCTGGCCGAATTCGGCGGCGACATTAGCCAGTTCCGCGTGGTCAAACTCTATCCGTCGATCCTCAACCAGATTGCCGTGGCCAAGACCGAACCTGGTGACGAGAACAACCAGGACATCTCGGCGCTGGTCGGCAAGGTCGACATCCGCAAACTCGAGGAGTACCCGCAGAACGACGCCGATGCCTACAGCTACTCGGGCGCGCTGTGCCGCGCCAACCAGGGCTTGATGGAATTCGTCGAAATGTTCAAGGCACCGATCAAGGTGCTGCACCCGTTGCTGACCGCCACCCAGGAAGGCAACTACAACAGTACCGAAGGTCTGGGGGCAATTCCGTTCACCGGGATCCTGCTGGCCCACTCCAACGAGTCGGAGTGGCACACCTTCCGCAACAACAAGAACAACGAAGCCTTCATCGACCGGATCTACATCGTCAAAGTGCCGTACTGCCTGCGGGTCAGCGACGAAGTGAAGATCTACGACAAACTGCTGTTCAACAGCTCCCTGGCCAAGGCCCATTGCGCGCCGGACACCCTGAAGATGCTGGCGCAGTTCACCGTGCTGTCACGCTTGAAGGAGCCGGAAAACTCCAACATCTACTCCAAGATGCGGGTGTACGACGGCGAAAACCTCAAGGACACCGATCCGAAGGCCAAGTCGATTCAGGAATACCGCGACTCTGCGGGCGTCGACGAAGGCATGAACGGCCTGTCGACCCGCTTTGCGTTCAAGATCCTGTCCAAGGTTTTCAACTTCGACCCGCATGAAATCGCCGCCAACCCGGTACACCTGCTCTATGTGCTGGAACAGCAAATCGAACAGGAACAGTTCCAGGCCGAAACCCGCGAGCGCTATCTGCGCTACCTGAAGGAATACCTGGCGCCGCGTTATATCGAATTCATCGGCAAGGAGATCCAGACCGCTTACCTCGAGTCTTACAGCGAGTACGGCCAGAACATCTTCGACCGCTACGTGCTGTATGCGGACTTCTGGATTCAGGATCAGGAATACCGCGATCCGGAAACCGGCGAGATCCTCAACCGCGTCGCCCTCAACGAGGAGCTGGAAAAAATCGAGAAACCGGCCGGCATCAGCAATCCGAAGGATTTCCGCAACGAAATCGTCAACTTCGTACTGCGCGCCCGGGCCAACAACAACGGCAAGAACCCGACCTGGCTCAGCTACGAAAAACTGCGGGTGGTCATCGAGAAGAAAATGTTCTCGAACACCGAGGACCTGCTGCCGGTCATCAGCTTCAATGCCAAGGCCAGCAAAGAGGATCAGCAGAAACACAACGACTTCGTTACACGAATGGTCGAACGCGGCTACACCGACAAACAGGTACGACTGCTCTCCGAGTGGTATCTGCGGGTCAGAAAATCACAGTAAACCGCGGCCGGTCAGACCGGTTGTCGTCAGCCCGAGGCTTGTGTACGCATTTTCTGCTACACAGGCCTCTGGAAGGTGTTCGAAAGGCGGTAGCGAGGTTCAGGCAGCACCCAAAGCGCTTGGGGGAGTGTGTGCGTCCCTTGGCATTCGGTTCAACGCTGCATGACCGCTCGCCCCTTTGCAGGACAGCTTCTAAGGAGCAGTCATGAGCTATGTGATCGACCGACGTCTCAATGGCAAGAACAAGAGCACGGTGAACCGTCAGCGCTTCCTGCGGCGTTACCGTGACCACATCAAGAAGGCTGTCGAAGAGGCGGTCAGCCGGCGCTCCATTACCGACATGGAGCACGGCGAGCAGATCAGTATTCCCGGTCGCGACATCGACGAACCGGTGCTTCACCACGGCCGTGGCGGCAAGCAGACCGTGGTTCATCCCGGCAACAAGGAGTTCACCGCTGGCGAACATATTGCCCGCCCACCGGGAGGCGGCGGCGGTCGCGGACCGGGCAAGGCCGGCAACTCCGGCGAAGGCATGGATGAATTCGTCTTCCAGATCACCCAGGAAGAATTCCTCGAGTTCATGTTCGAAGACCTCGAACTGCCAAACCTGGTAAAACGCAACCTTAGCGGCACTGACACCTTCAAGACGGTCCGCGCCGGGATCAGCAACGAGGGCAATCCGTCCCGGATCAACATCATTCGCACACTGCGCTCGGCCCACGCACGGCGAATCGCGCTGTCCGGCAGCAGCCGCGCCAAACTGCGCGAAGCAAAGGAAGAACTGGCGCGCCTGAAACGCGAAGAACCGGACAACTTCGGTGACATCCAGGATCTCGAAGCCGAAATCGAGAAACTCAGTGCGCGCATCCATCGGGTGCCGTTCCTCGACACCTTCGACCTCAAGTACAACCTGCTGATCAAACAACCGAACCCCAGCTCGAAAGCCGTGATGTTCTGCCTGATGGACGTCTCCGGCTCCATGACCCAGGCGACCAAGGACATCGCCAAACGCTTTTTCATCCTGCTGTACCTGTTTCTCAAGCGGAACTACGACAAGATCGACGTCGTGTTCATCCGCCACCACACCAGCGCCCGGGAAGTGGACGAAGAAGAGTTTTTCTATTCGCGGGAAACCGGCGGCACCATCGTCTCCAGCGCACTTAAACTGATGCAGGAGATCATGGCCGAGCGCTACCCGAGCAACGAATGGAACATCTACGCCGCCCAGGCTTCCGACGGCGACAACTGGAACGACGATTCGCCGATCTGCCGCGACATCCTGATCAACCAGATCATGCCGTTTGTGCAGTACTACACTTACGTAGAGATCACCCCGCGCGAACATCAGGCCCTGTGGTACGAGTACGAACGCATCGCCGAAGCCTTTTCTGACACTTTTGCCCAGCAGCAGCTGGTCTCGGCCGGAGATATCTATCCGGTCTTCCGTGAACTCTTCCAGCGCAGGTTAGTGACATGACCGCCAAAGAGCAGAAGCGCCAACCCATTTCCACAGGCTCCGAATGGACATTCGAGCTGATCCAGACCTATGACCGCGAAATCGCCCGGATCGCGGCCGGGTACGCTCTTGATACCTATCCCAACCAGATTGAAGTGATCACCGCCGAGCAGATGATGGATGCCTACGCGTCGGTCGGCATGCCGCTGGGCTATCACCACTGGTCCTACGGCAAACACTTCCTCAGCACCGAGAAGTCCTATAGCCGCGGGCAGATGGGGCTGGCCTACGAGATCGTGATCAACTCCGATCCGTGCATCGCCTACCTGATGGAAGAAAACACCATCTGCATGCAGGCGCTGGTGGTGGCCCATGCCTGCTACGGCCACAACAGCTTCTTCAAGGGTAACTACCTGTTCCGCACCTGGACCGATGCCAGCTCGATCATCGACTACCTGGTGTTCGCCAAGCAGTACATCATGCAGTGCGAAGAGCGCCATGGCATCGACGCGGTCGAGGACCTGCTCGATTCCTGCCACGCCTTGATGAACTACGGCGTCGATCGCTACAAACGCCCTTATCCGATTTCCGCCGAGGAGGAGCGGCGCCGGCAGAAGGACCGCGAAGAGCATCTGCAGAAGCAGATCAACGACCTGTGGCGAACCATCCCCAAAGGCGCGGACAAATACAGCGACAAGGACAATGCACGCTTCCCGGCCGAGCCTCAGGAAAACATCCTGTATTTCATCGAGAAACACGCGCCGCTGCTGGAACCCTGGCAACGCGAGATCGTGCGGATCGTGCGCAAGATCGCCCAGTATTTCTATCCACAGCGCCAGACCCAGGTGATGAACGAGGGCTGGGCGACATTCTGGCATTACACGCTGATGAACGACCTGTACGACGAAGGGCTGGTCACCGACGGCTTCATGATGGAATTCCTCACGTCCCACACCAGCGTGGTGTTCCAGCCAGGTTTCGACAGCCCCTACTACAACGGCATCAACCCGTACGCACTGGGTTTTGCCATGTACCGCGACATCCGGCGCATGTGCGAAGAGCCGACGGAAGAAGACCGCCGCTGGTTCCCTGAAATAGCCGGCACTGACTGGTTGTCGACCATCAAGTTCGCCATGAGCAGCTTCAAGGATGAGAGTTTCATCCTGCAGTACCTCTCGCCCAAGGTGATCCGCGACCTGAAACTGTTCAGCATCCTCGATGACGACCAGAAGGACGATCTGCTGGTGCCCGCCATTCATGACGAGGGCGGCTACCGGATCATCCGCGAGACCCTGGCCGCACAGTACAACCTCGGCAACCGTGAACCGAACGTGCAGATCTATAGCATCGACCGGCGCGGCGACCGCTCACTGACCCTGCGTCACCAGCAGCACGACCGTAAACCGCTGGGTGATTCCACCGAAGAGGTACTCAAGCATCTGCACCGGTTATGGGGTTTCGACATTCATCTGGAAACCCTGCAGGGCGACCAGATCATGAAAACCCACCATGTACCGCCGCGCAACGAACACGGCGAAGGGGATTACGGTCGGCTCGATCTGGCCGTCATTCATCTTTGATCCCGTTCTGGCCTCCGAAAGTCCGGCGCAAGGGTTATCCTGTCGGGCCAACGGAGGTTTTTTATGCAGATTTACAAGGTCGGCGGCGCAGTACGTGATCGCCTGCTGGGCAAACCGGTCACCGATATCGATTGGGTGGTGGTCGGCGCCACCGCAGAAGAAATGCTCGCCAAAGGGTTTCGCCCGGTAGGCGCGGATTTCCCTGTGTTTCTTCACCCCAAAAGCGGCGAGGAATACGCCCTCGCCCGCACCGAACGCAAGAGCGGTCGCGGTTATGGCGGATTTACCTTTCACGCCAGTCCCGAGGTCACGCTCGAAGAAGACCTGATCCGCCGCGACCTTACGATCAACGCCATGGCTGAGGACGATCAGCAAAACCTGACGGATCCCTATCATGGCCAGCGCGATCTCGAAGATCGCATCCTTCGTCACGTTTCACCCGCGTTCGCCGAAGATCCTCTACGAGTCTTGCGCGTTGCCCGCTTTGCGGCCCGCTATGCAGAGCTTGGTTTCAAGGTTGCACCGGAGACGCTGGAATTGATGCGTCAGCTCAGCGAATCCGGCGAACTGGAGGCCCTGACGGCCGAACGCAGCTGGAAAGAGATTTCCCGTGCCCTGATGGAAAATCAGCCGCAGGTGTTCATTCAGGTATTGCGCGATTGCGGCGCTCTGAAAGTGCTGATGCCGGAGGTCGATGCTCTGTTCGGCGTACCGCAACCCGAAGTCCATCACCCGGAAATCGACAGCGGCATTCACACGCTGAGCGTGCTAGAGCAAGCCGCCCTGCACCAGCAACCATTGACGGTGCGCTGGGCCTGCCTGCTGCACGACCTCGGCAAAGGACTGACTCCGCAGGATGAATGGCCACGGCACATCGCCCATGAGCACAAAGGCCTGAAGCTGATCAAAGCCGTCAACGAACGCTTCAAGGCACCGAAGGATTGTCAGGAACTGGCCTTGCTGGTCGGCCAGTACCACACTCACAGCCATCGTGCGCTGGAGCTGAAGGCGTCAACCTTGCTGGAATTGCTGCAGAGCTTTGATGTTTATCGCCGACCACAACGCTTCGAGGAATTCATTGTGGCGTGCGAGATGGACGCTCGAGGACGCAAGGGACTGGAGCAGCGCAGTTATCCACAGGCAGATTACCTGCGCGGCGCAGCCAGCGCTGCCCGGTGCGTTGCGGTACAACCGCTACTGGAGAAGGGTTACAAGGGCCCTGAACTGGGCGAAGCGCTCAAGCGCGAACGGCTCAAGGCGTTGAAGGCTTACAAGGAATCAGCTTCTTTTTGAGAACACCTGACGCCATCGCGAGGCTGCTCGCGATGGCGTCAGTCAGCTCAATAGATCTGGAGGCGTAAGCTGAATGCCGTGCCATTCAAACCCGACCGGTGCCAACACCTGATCGATTTGCGCTTCGTCCCACAACGCGGCAAAGCTTTTTCCCACGCCTGGATGTACACGATCCGGTGCAATCAGCGACAGCGGCCACAGCACAAAAGCATTTTTCAGAATTTCGGCCCGGGGCAGGATCAGCCCGTCGAAATTGCCTGCCAGCTCGCCGTACAGCAAAACGTCGATATCCAGCGGCAACCCCTTGCGATCCGGGGCGTAGCGACCGTTATCCGCCTCGATGAATTTCAGTCGGCGATCCAGCTCCATCAACGGCAGATCGGTAAACGCCGAGACCACGAAGTTGTAGAAAGGCCCGCTCTTGATCCCCACCGGCTGACTTTCGAACACCGCCGAACAGCGGATATCCACCAGAAAACCGGCCAGGGCATCCAGACCTGCGCGCAAATGGGTTTCGCGCTCGATATTGCTACCGAGCCCGAGATAGACCTGAGTCAGCGACATCCGCGCTCGATCTCCACGCCCACACCACCCTTGGCAGCCGGGACCGCGCCAGGCTTGGTCAGCTTCAGACGCACCCAGGTGATCTTGAATTCGGCCATCAGCACTTCGACCAGACGCTCGGCGAATGTCTCGACCAGTTGGAACTGTGCCTGCTCGGCAAAGGCCTGAATCCGTGTGGAAACACTGGCGTAATCGAGTGCCAGGGTCAGGTCGTCACCGGCAGCAGCCGGGCGATTGTCCCAGGCGAAGCTCAGATCAAGTCGCAGACACTGTCGGATGCCGCGCTCCCAGTCGTAGGCACCGATTACGGTGTCGACTTCCAGGCCCTCGATAAACACTCTGTCCAAGCACTTTTCTCCGCTGCACGACAAGGGCGCAATGCGCCGTTAGAATCAGGGCGTCCTCGCCCGGAATAGTTAGCATGTTTTGGTTACTGGCGATCCTCGCCTACCTGCTCGGCTCGCTGTCCTTCGCCATTTTGCTCAGCCGCCTGACCGGAAATCCGGATCCGCGAATGAGTGGCTCGGGTAATGCCGGTGCCACCAACATGCTGCGCCTGGCCGGTCGCAAACTGGCGATCCTGACCCTGCTGGGTGATCTGTGCAAAGGCCTGCTGCCGGTGCTGATCGCGTCGACAGCGGGTCTTTCGCTGCAGGATCAGGCCTGGATCGGCGTCTGCGCCGTGATCGGTCACCTGTTCCCGCTGTACTTCCGCTTTCGCGGCGGCAAGGGAGTTGCCACGGCGGCCGGTATGCTGCTGGGCCTGTATCCACCTGCCGCGCTGCTGGCCGTGTGCGCCTGGCTGCTGACGTTCTATCTGACCCGCACCAGCTCGCTGGCAGCGCTGATCGCCACGCCCCTGACACTGCCGTTGCTGGCCTGGCAGGAGCCGGAGGCATTGCTGCCAATGAGCACGCTTACACTGCTGATCGTCTGGCGCCACCGGGGCAATCTACGCGACCTGTTTGCCGGGCGCGAACGGCATTTTTAAATACCGCACGTGAGCGCCGCTCATCACAACGCCGACAACTGCTCCATCGGCCAGCGCGCCTGGACGCTGATCGCCAGGCTTTCCTGCTGGCCGGCCTGCAAACGCTGACAACCGGCAAACGCAATCATCGCGCCATTGTCGGTGCAGAATTCGGGACGGGCATAGAACACATCGCCCTTCATGTCGCCGAGCATTTTCTCCAGCGATACACGCAATGCCTTGTTGGCGCTGACGCCGCCAGCGATCACCAGACGCTTCATGCCGGCCTGCTTCAACGCACGCTTGCACTTGATGGTCAAAGTCTCCACCACGGCCTGCTGGAACGCCAGCGCGATGTCGCAACGGGCTTGCTCGCTGTCGTCCCCGGCGCTGACGCATTGCTGCCAGGTATTGAGAGCGAAGGTCTTCAAGCCGCTGAAGCTGAAATCCAGCCCCGGACGATCGCACATCGGACGCGGGAAAGTGAAACGTCCTGCGACGCCCTTCTCTGCCAGCTTGGCGATTTCCGGACCACCCGGATAATTGAGGCCCATCATCTTCGCGGTCTTGTCGAAAGCTTCGCCTGCCGCGTCATCGAGCGTTTCGCCCAGCAGGCTGTATTGGCCGATGCCATCGACCTGAACCAGCTGCGTATGACCACCGGAGACCAACAAAGCGACGAACGGAAACTCCGGCGGTTTTGGCTCCAGCATCGGCGCCAGCAAGTGGCCTTCCATGTGGTGCACACCAAGCGCCGGAATGCCCCAGGCAAACGCCAGCGCCTGGGCGCATGAAGCACCTACCAACAACGCACCGACAAGGCCGGGACCTGCGGTGTAGGCAATAGCGTCGATCTCGGTCGGCACGCAGTCGGCCTCGGCCAACACCTGACGAATCAAGGGCAGCATGCGCTTGACGTGATCGCGCGAGGCCAGCTCCGGCACCACACCGCCGTAGACGCGGTGCAGGTCGATCTGACTGAACAACGCGTCGGCCAGCAGACCGCGTTCGCTGTCGTATAACGCGACGCCGGTTTCGTCGCAGGAGGTTTCTAATCCCAGTACTAGCATGGGTTTGCGCCTTGTTTAGGCTGAATTCGAAGGCGCGCATAATAGTCGCCGATGGATGCCCCGACCAGCGGTTTTCGATCAGAGGCTTTGCATTCCGAGCGTTGAGGGGTTAACATCCGCAACCCTTAAAAACCGACGTCTTCAAGTGCTCTTTTGCCGCGAGGATGTTGACCCCGGTAATGAATGAAGGTAGCTCTGGATGCCAGCCGTCAAAGTTAAAGAGAACGAACCCTTCGACGTAGCTCTGCGTCGTTTCAAGCGCTCCTGCGAAAAAGCCGGTGTACTGGCTGAAGTTCGTAGCCGCGAATTTTACGAGAAGCCAACTTCTGAGCGTAAGCGCAAGGCAGCAGCCGCTGTTAAGCGTCACGCCAAGAAAGTTCAGCGCGAACAGCGCCGCGCCGTTCGTCTGTACTAATACACAGACGATCGTAGCAAGCTTCTGCCAAGCCCGGCCCTCAGCCGGGCTTATGGCATTTGCGTAAAACGCTTGATGCTTCACCGTCGAAGCCGCACACGCGACCGAGACAAATCCGCTTCACCGCGTCAGGCCTGGCTCTTTTGCCAGCGGTGCACGTCTTTTCTGACGAGCCTTTCAAGGCTACTGACGAGCACACCCACTGATTCCTCTTACGACGATCAGCCCAAGGCACCTGCTTGCGTGCCCGTTTCATGAGCTATCCGAGGCCAGCATACCGGCCGTCAGCGGATTCAGCGCAACACTTTCAAATAGTCGAAGACTGATGAGTACTAACGTCAGTGGATTTTCGGCAGATACACTTCCCGACAGCGAATACGTCAACGACACTGGTCGAGCCGCACTTTTCTTGCGCGCCTCACACCATTATCGTCCGGCCGCCCTTCGCATCGGACCTATTACAGCGCAGACGAGAACGCCATGGCCGGGCTGATTCCCCAGAGCTTCATTGACGACCTGCTGAACCGCACCGACATCGTCGACGTGGTCAGCTCGCGCGTGCAACTGAAGAAGGCCGGCAAAAACTACACCGCCTGCTGTCCGTTTCACAAAGAGAAGACCCCATCGTTCAGCGTGAGCCCCGACAAGCAGTTCTATTACTGCTTCGGTTGCGGCGCCGGCGGCAACGCACTGGGTTTTCTCATGGATCACGACAACCTGGACTTCCCCCAAGCTGTCGAGGACCTGGCCAAGGCTGCGGGCATGGAAGTCCCGCGCGAAGAGGGCGGCCGTTCGCACAAACCGCGACAGCCGACTGATTCGCCGCTTTATCCTCTATTGACCGCTGCCGCCGACTTTTACCGCCAGGCGCTCAAGAGCCACCCGGCGCGCAAGGCCGCCGTGGACTACCTCAAGGGCCGCGGCCTGACCGGCGAGATTGCCCGAGACTTCGGCCTGGGTTTTGCCCCGCCGGGCTGGGACAATCTGTTCAAGCACCTGAGCAGCGACACCCTGCAACAGAAGGCCATGATCGACGCCGGCCTGCTGATCGAAAACGCCGAAACCGGCAAACGCTATGATCGTTTCCGTGATCGCGTGATGTTCCCGATCCGCGATACCCGTGGGCGCATCATTGCCTTTGGTGGCCGAGTCCTCGGCGACGACAAGCCGAAATACCTGAACTCACCGGAAACCCCGGTATTCCATAAAGGCCAGGAACTCTACGGCCTTTATGAAGCACGCAAGAACAACCGCAACCTCGACGAAATCATCGTCGTCGAGGGCTACATGGACGTCATCGCCCTGGCCCAGCAAGGCCTGCGCAATGCCGTCGCGACGCTGGGTACAGCCACCAGCGAAGAACACCTGAAACGTCTTTTTCGCGTAGTGCCGAACGTATTGTTCTGCTTTGACGGTGACCAGGCCGGCCGCAACGCCGCATGGCGCGCGCTGGAAGCCACGCTGAGCAGCCTGCAGGACGGTCGCCGCGCGCGATTCCTGTTTCTGCCCGAAGGCGAAGACCCGGACACCTTGATCCGCGCCGAAGGCACTGACGCTTTCCGGGCACGAATCAATCAGCACGCACAACCACTGGCAGACTACTTCTTCCAGCAACTGACCGAAGAGGCCGACCCCCGCTCGCTCGAAGGCAAGGCGCACATGGCCACCCTCGCCGCGCCGTTGATCGACAAGGTGCCGGGCGCCAATCTGCGGATTCTGATGCGCCAGCGCCTGACCGAAATCACCGGCCTGAGCAGCGAAACCGTCAGCCAACTGGCCCAAAATGCACCACAGGAAGCACCGCCAGCCTACGATCCTGGCATCGATTACGACGCAATACCTGACTACAGCGACTACCATCAGCCGCAGGCACAGGCACAGGACATGTATGTGCCGCAGCAGGAATGGACGCCGAAGAAACCCGGCGCCAGCGGCAAGAAATGGGACAAGAAACCCTGGGACAAAAATGGCAAGCGTGGTGGTGATCGCGATCAGCCGCGTGCCCCGCGAGTACCGGCCGCCGTCGAAACACCGATCATGGCCGCCCTGCGCACAGTGATCCACCACCCGCAGCTGGCCCTGAAAGTCGAGACCGCCAGTCATTTCGCGGACGAAGACAATACCAACACCCAGCTTCTGGTGGCCTCGCTGGAAGCCGTACAAAAGAATCCTCAGCTAAACTCTTTTCAGTTGATCTCGCGATGGCACGGCACCGAGCAGGGTCGATTGCTGACCCGCCTTGCAGAAAAGGAGTGGCTGATCAACGGAGAAAACCTTGAACAACAGTTTTTCGACACCATAACTAGCTTGTCAGCCCGCCAGCGCGAGCGAAAGCTGGAACAACTTTCCAGGAAATCACGTCAAAGCGATTTGAGCGCCGAAGAAAAATCTTTGCTGCTCGAGTTGCTTAAAAGGGATGTTCCTGCATCAAACCCGACCTCAACTGGCGCGTGAGGTCATAGCTCAGGTATAATCCTCGGCTTGTTTTTTGCCCGCCAAGACCTTCAGTGGATAGGGTGTTATGTCCGGAAAAGCGCAACAGCAGTCTCGTATTATTGAGTTGATCAAACTGGGTCGTGAGCAGAAGTATCTGACTTACGCCGAGGTCAACGACCACCTGCCCGAGGATATTTCAGATCCTGAGCAGGTGGAAGACATCATCCGCATGATTAACGACATGGGGATCCCCGTACACGAGAGTGCTCCGGATGCGGACGCCCTTATGTTGGCCGACGCCGATACCGACGAGGCCGCTGCGGAAGAAGCAGCCGCTGCGTTGGCAGCGGTGGAGACCGATATCGGTCGCACCACTGACCCAGTGCGCATGTACATGCGTGAAATGGGTACGGTCGAGCTTCTGACTCGTGAAGGCGAAATCGAAATCGCCAAGCGTATCGAAGAGGGCATCCGTGAGGTGATGAGCGCGATCGCGCACTTCCCGGGCACGGTTGACCACATTCTCTCCGAGTACACGCGGGTCACAACCGAAGGCGGTCGCCTGTCCGACGTTCTGAGCGGTTACATCGACCCGGACGATGGCATTACGCCGCCGGCCGCCGAAGTGCCACCGCCAATCGATGCGAAAGCGGCGAAAGCCGACGACGATACCGACGACGATGACGCCGAAGCTTCCGATGACGAAGAAGAAGCCGAAAGCGGTCCGGATCCGGTCATCGCTGCCCAGCGTTTCGGCGCCGTGGCTGACCAGATGGAAATCACCCGCAAGGCGCTGAAAAAGCACGGTCGCCACAACAAGGCAGCCGTTGCCGAGTTGCTGGCCCTGGCCGAGCTGTTCATGCCGATCAAACTGGTGCCGAAGCAATTCGAAGCCCTGGTCGAGCGTGTTCGCAGCGCCCTGGATCGCCTGCGTCAGCAAGAGCGCGCGATCATGCAATTGTGCGTACGTGATGCACGTATGCCGCGTGCCGACTTCCTGCGCCAGTTCCCGGGCAACGAAGTCGACGAAAGCTGGTCTGACGCCCTGGCCAAAGGCAAGAGCAAGTACGCCGAAGCCATTGCCCGTGTGCAACCGGATATCATCCGTTGCCAGCAAAAGCTGACCGCGCTGGAAACCGAAACCGGTTTGACCATCGCCGAGATCAAGGACATCAACCGTCGCATGTCGATCGGTGAGGCGAAAGCCCGCCGCGCGAAGAAAGAGATGGTTGAAGCGAACTTGCGTCTGGTGATCTCCATCGCCAAGAAGTACACCAACCGCGGCCTGCAATTCCTCGATCTGATCCAGGAAGGCAACATCGGCTTGATGAAAGCGGTGGACAAGTTCGAATACCGTCGTGGTTACAAGTTCTCGACTTATGCCACCTGGTGGATCCGTCAGGCGATCACTCGCTCGATCGCCGACCAGGCCCGCACCATTCGTATTCCGGTGCACATGATCGAGACGATCAACAAGCTCAACCGTATTTCCCGCCAGATGTTGCAGGAAATGGGTCGCGAACCGACCCCGGAAGAGCTGGGTGAGCGCATGGAGATGCCTGAGGACAAGATCCGCAAGGTATTGAAGATCGCCAAAGAGCCGATCTCCATGGAAACCCCGATCGGTGATGACGAAGACTCCCATCTGGGTGACTTCATCGAAGACTCGACCATGCAGTCGCCAATCGATGTCGCCACTGTCGAGAGCCTGAAAGAAGCGACTCGCGAAGTACTGTCCGGCCTTACTGCCCGTGAAGCCAAGGTACTGCGCATGCGTTTCGGTATCGACATGAACACCGACCACACGCTCGAAGAAGTTGGCAAACAGTTTGACGTGACCCGCGAGCGGATCCGTCAGATCGAAGCCAAGGCGCTGCGCAAGCTGCGCCATCCGACGCGAAGCGAGCATCTGCGCTCCTTCCTCGACGAGTGACACCAGAACCCCCGGCCCAGGCCGGGGGTTTTGTTTTTAGAGCAGATTAATTACCTCGCATCGCCCTTCCCCCGCGCACAGCCCGTCTACACTCGAAACATTCCCCCGAGCCATAACGAGACCGTTATGCCCAGACTGGCGTCCGTGCTTTTTTTGCTGTCACTGATGATCTGGACCGCAACGGCTGACGCGCTGACTCTGACCGATGAAGAACGTAGCTGGCTGGCGGCTCACCCGGACTTGCGCCTGGGTGTCGATGCGTCGTGGCCACCTTTCGAATTTCGGGATGACCAGAACCGTTATCAGGGACTGGCGGCGGACTATATCGACGTGATCCGTCAGCGTCTGACGATCAAACTCACTCCAATCGAACCGTCGAGCTGGACAGAGGTGCTTGCACAGGTGAAAAGCGGCAAGATCGATCTGCTTCCAGGCATCATGTCCACACCGGAGCGCCAAAATTACCTGTCCTTCACCCGCCCCTACCTCGACTTTCCGATCGTCATCCTCGCCCACGTCGGCGGCCCGCAACCACGCAAGATCGAGGATCTGTACGGTCTAAAGATCGCCGTCGTCGAGAACTACGCACCGCACGAATTGCTGCGTACCCACCATCCCGACCTGAATCTGGTCGCCATGCCGAATGTCAGCTCGGCCCTGCAGGCCCTGGCCACCGACGAAGTAGACGCAGTAGTCGGTGATCTGGCCTCCAGCGTCTGGAGCCTTCGCCAACTCAAACTCGACGGACTGTATGTCAGCGGCGAAACCCCGTATCGCTATCAACTGGCAATGGGGGTGCCTCGGGACAACAAAATGCTGGTGAGCATCCTGGATAAAGTCCTGGCCGACATGTCCCCGGAAGAAATCAGCAGCATCCAGGAACACTGGGTAGGTAACGTCCTCGATCATCGGACATTCTGGTCGGATCTTCTGGTCTACGGTCTGCCTGGCCTGTTGCTGCTGGTGATCATCCTGGCAGTGGTGATCCGCATCAATCGCCGCTTGAGCTCGGAAATCGCCAGGCGGATCGACCTCGAACAGGAACTGCGCAGCAGCGAATACCACTATCGCGGACTCGTGGAGAGCCTGTCGGCCATTGCCTGGGAAGCGCGAATCAGCGATTTCACCTATAGCTACGTTTCTCCCCATGCCGAGGATCTGCTCGGCTATCCACTGTCGCACTGGCTGATTCCGGGCTTCTGGCGCAACATCATCCACCCGGCAGACCTGACACGCGCGCAAAGTTTCTGCGATCACGAAGTGCTCGCCGGGCGCGATCACAGCCTCGATTACCGGGTCATCACCGCTGACGGTCGTTGCTTGTGGGTGCGCGACATTGTCAGCCTGATAGAGCACGGCCACGAGCCGGTCATGCGTGGCCTGATGATCGACATCAGCGAAACCAAGCGCACCGAAGAAGCACTGCGCCTGTCGGAGCAGAAATTCGCCTCAGTGTTCCAGCAATGCCCGGACATCCTGGTGATTGCACGGCTGTCAGACGGCTGTCTGCTGGAGGTCAACGAAGCCTTTGAAGAGCAGATCGGACTGAAAGCCGAAGAAGTCATCGGCCAGACCGCCACCGAACTCAATATCTGGGGCATTCCCGGTGTCGGGCCGGGTCTGCTTCAGCGCCTGCAGGCCGGCAGCATTCGCAACCTGGAGATGCCCTTTCGTCGCAACAATGGGCAGGTGTTCACCGGGCTGATTTCCGCCGAACCGTTCGAACTCGACACGACACCGGCACTGGTCGTAGTGGTGCGCGATATTTCCCAGCTCAAGGAAACCCAGCAACAACTGCAAACCTCCGAAGAGAAGTTCGCCAAGGCCTTCCACGCCTCACCGGATGGCCTGCTGCTGTCGCGCCAAAGCGATGGCCTGCTGCTGGAAGTCAACGAAGGCTTCAGCCGAATCACCGGTTTCAACAGCGCCATGTCGGTGGATCGTTCGGCGCTGGACCTTGGAATCTGGGTCAACCTCAACGAACGCAAACAGATGCTAGATCTGCTGCACCGTGATGGTTTCGTCCGCGATTTCACCTGCCATATTCGCCGCAGCGACGGACAGATACGCCTCTGCGAAGTGTCCAGCCGTCCACTGCCGATCGGCGACGAAGACTGCATGCTGACCATCGCCCGGGACATCACCGAGCGCCACCTGATGCAGGAAAAACTTCAACAGGCCGCAACCGTATTCGAGAGCACAGCTGAAGGCGTACTGATTACCGACACTCAACAGCACATCAGTGCAGTGAACCGCGCGTTCACCGAAATAACCGGCTACAGCGAAAGCGAGGCGCTCGGCCATACCCCGCGCCTGCTGGCTTCCGGGCTGCACGACAGCGCGTTTTACGCGGCGATGTGGCATCAGTTGACCGACGAAGGCCACTGGCAAGGGGAGATTTCCAACCGGCGCAAGAATGGCGAGTTGTACCCCAGCTGGCTGACCATCAGCGCCGTGCGCAATCGCGACAGGTTCATCACCCACTTCGTCGCGGTATTCGCCGACATTTCCAGCCTCAAGCACGCCCAGGCCAAGCTCGACTATCAGGCCCATCATGACCCGCTGACCGGCCTGCCAAACCGCACGCTGTTTGAAAGCCGCCTGCTGACGGCATTGAACGGCCAGCAGGAAAACGGTGGTCTGGGTGCGGTGTTGTTCCTCGACCTCGACCGCTTCAAGCACATCAACGACAGCCTCGGACACCCGGTTGGCGACCTGCTGCTCAAGGGCATCGCCGTACGCCTCAAAGAGCAACTGCGCGATATCGATACCGTGGCGCGGCTGGGGGGCGACGAATTCATCATCCTGCTGCCCGGCCTGCAACAGGCCGGTGATGCCGACAACATTGCCACCAAACTGCTGAACTGCTTCGGCGCACCGTTCCAGGCGGGCGAGCACGAGTTTTTCATCAGCGCCAGCATCGGCACCAGCCTCTATCCCCGTGACGGCTGCGACGTCGCCACCCTGATCAAGAATGCCGATGCGGCGATGTACCGATCCAAGGCCAAGGGCCGCAACCGTGTCGAAAGCTACACCCGCGACCTCACCGCCCAGGCCAGCGAACGGGTGGCGCTGGAACATGAACTGCGCCGGGCCATCGAGCGCGAAGAGCTGTACCTCTACTACCAGCCGAAAATCAGCCTCGACGATCACAGCCTGGTCGGTGCCGAAGCCCTGATCCGCTGGCGTCACCCGACCTTTGGCGAAGTGCCGCCGGAGCATTTCATACCGCTGGCGGAAGAGAACGGCATGATTCTGCAAATCGGCGACTGGGTACTCGAAACGGCCTGCCGACAAATGTTCGAATGGGGCCAGATCTACGAGTCCCTCGGCCCGCTCTCGGTCAACCTCGCCGGCGCACAATTGCGTCAGCCGAATCTGCTGGGACGCATCGAGCAACTGCTCAAGGACAACCGCCTCAGGCCGGATTTACTGCAACTGGAAATTACCGAAAACTTCATCATGAGCCAGGCTGAAGAGGCGCTGGCTGTGCTGCACCAGCTCAAACACCTCGGCGTGCAACTGGCCATCGACGACTTCGGCACCGGTTATTCCTCGCTGAGCTACCTCAAGCGCCTGCCGCTGGACATCCTCAAGATCGATCAGTCTTTCGTCCGCGGCCTGCCCGACGATCCGCACGACGCGGCGATTGTCCGCGCCATCATCGCCCTGGGCCGCAGCATGCAATTCACCGTGATCGCCGAAGGCGTGGAAACCCAGGCCCAACAACAATTCCTCGCCACCGAAGGCTGTGAACAGATCCAGGGCTACATCGTCAGCCTGCCGCTGCCCCCCGAGGAATTCGCCGCAACGTTTCTTCGTATAGCCGTATCAGATTTTTCGGATAGCACAGCCGAGAAACCGTCGCTATAATCCGCGGCCTACTGAGGGCCTATAGCTCAGTTGGTTAGAGCAGAGGACTCATAATCCTTTGGTCCACGGTTCAAGTCCGTGTGGGCCCACCAAACATGAAAAAGCCGCGCATATGTGCGGCTTTTTTTCGCCTTTCGTTTGGCGATTTCGGTCGTTACAAGCGCAATATTCGGAAGACTACCGCAAGGTCTGTAGGTAATTTCCCAAGCGGTGTTTTCACTCAGTTTTCAGCCTTGTCGGCCTTTTCTCCGAGCGAGTAATCTCCGGGCGCCGCTGTTCGCCAAGGATTACTTTCATGCTCGTGAATGCTGCGCCACTGATAAAAGAATCAGGTGGCCAACAAACATGGATCGACTTAGCTTTGCCCGACCTGCGAACACTGGCCAGGGAGCTTCGCTCGGCCGCAATTGATGAAGTGAAAAGGGCAGACGATGCGCAAGGAGCCCTCAGGATTCTCCTGGCTCACTTCGGATTCATCGATGAGGCGTTGCTCGCAGTCACCATCCTCACCCCGATCGGAAACGTTGCGGTCATGAGGGACAAACTCGCCCACATCGTCGAAAAACGCGCTGACTCACGAGAGCGCTACGTTCGGCATGCGATTGATACGCTGACGGGACCGTTTGAAATATGGAGAGTGCTGTACGACAACGGCGGATACCGCATGGCCTTCATCAATGCCTACGAGGCAAAGAATGACATGCTCGTGGTGGTAGATGTCAGGCACGGACATGTCCTGTGGAACTTCATGCATGCCCCGGCAAGAGCGATGAACAAGCACCGCCAGGGCGAACTTCTCTACAAGAGATACGTTCTTCAGGACAAACAAAAAGGGGAGCCTGTTGGCTCCCCTCGAATATTTGAATCCTGATATTGGCATCCTCAGGAAATGGGATGAAGAGGTCTCACCTTACACCGATGTTGCAGCATCGCTGAGGTACCTACGTCTGCTGAAGCCCTGCAAGGCAGCAGATTTCGCGCTCTTGAGGCCATTTTTGATAAAGGAAGCAGGCAAGTCAAATTATTTGTCTGTTCTTTTGTATCAGTAAAATCCCCCGATCCGGTGACTGCCTAATCCCCCGCCGCTCTATCAGCGCTCACAAGCGCCCCGCCTGGCGAGCCTGTAACATGCGACCCCATTGATCCGTACTGCTGGAGCCTGCCCTTGCCCGACATCCGCCCACCCGCGCTCGATGAAATCGACCGCCAACTGATCGCTGCCCTGCAAATCAATGCCCGCGAGAGCGTGGCAATGCTGGCCAGGCAGTTGGGGATCGCCCGCACCACCGTGACTTCGCGACTGGCACGGCTGGAAAAGGCCAAGGTCATCACCGGTTATGGCGTGCGGCTGGGTCAGCGCGTAGTGGACGGCGGATTGCAGGCTTACGTCGGGATCAAGGTGCAGCCGCGCTCCGGCAAAGAGGTGTTGCGGCGGTTGAGTGCGATGGCGCAGGTGCAGCAATTGTGCGCGGTGAGTGGCGAATTTGATTACGTGGCGTGGCTGCGGACGGACTCACCGGAACAGCTCGATCAGCTTCTCGATCAGATCGGCAGCGTAGACGGTGTAGAGAAGACCACGACGTCGATCATCCTCAGCAGCAAGATCGATCGCGGGCATCCAGTTTGATCTTCGCACTCGTCATATTGCAGCACTAACACTCAAAGCGACGACACATTGCGTCTTATTAACGTGTTCTACGCTCCCTAGAATGGCTGGCATCTTTTCCTATACTCAGACGCGCATCCAGCGTCGGGTCGCCAGCAAGGTCAGCCATGAACAAGAACAATCGCCATCCTGCAGACGGTAAGAAACCGATCACCATTTTCGGCCCGGACTTTCCTTTCGCCTTCGACGACTGGATCGAACACCCGGCCGGGCTGGGCAGCATTCCCGAGCACAACCACGGTGCCGAAGTGGCAATTGTCGGTGCCGGCATTGCGGGTCTGGTGGCGGCTTACGAGCTGATGAAGCTCGGTCTGAAACCCGTAGTGTACGAGGCCTCGAAGCTTGGCGGTCGCCTGCGCTCCCAAGCGTTCAACGGCACCGATGGTATTGTTGCCGAGCTCGGCGGCATGCGCTTCCCGGTATCGTCCACCGCGTTCTATCACTACGTCGACAAGCTCGGCCTGGAAACCAAGCCCTTCCCCAACCCGCTGACGCCGGCCTCCGGCAGCACCGTGATCGACCTGGAAGGCAAAACCCATTACGCACAGAGCCTGAAGGATCTTCCTGCACTGTTCCAGGAAGTGGCTGACGCCTGGGCCGACGCTCTGGAGGCCGGCTCGCAGTTCGCCGATATCCAGCAAGCAATCCGCGACCGCGACGTGCCACGCCTCAAAGAACTGTGGAACACCCTCGTGCCTCTGTGGGACGACCGCACGTTCTACGACTTCGTCGCCACGTCGAAAGCCTTCGCCAAACTGTCGTTCCATCACCGCGAGGTGTTCGGCCAGGTTGGTTTCGGCACCGGCGGCTGGGACTCGGACTTCCCCAACTCGATGCTGGAAATCTTCCGTGTGGTGATGACCAACTGCGACGATCACCAGCATCTGGTGGTCGGCGGTGTGGAACAAGTGCCGCAAGGCATCTGGCGTCATGCACCGGAACGCTGCGTACACTGGCCGCAAGGCACCAGCCTCAAGTCGTTGCACCATGGCGCCCCGCGCTCCGGGGTGAAGAAAATCGCCCACGCGCCTGACGGACGTTTCGCCGTCACCGACAACAACGGCGACACCCGCGAATACGCCGCCGTACTGACCACTTGCCAGAGCTGGCTGCTGACCACCCAGATCGAATGCGACGAAAGCCTGTTCTCGCAAAAGATGTGGATGGCCCTGGACCGCACTCGCTACATGCAATCGTCGAAGACCTTCGTGATGGTCGACCGCCCGTTCTGGAAGGACAAGGACCCGGAAACCGGCCGCGACCTGATGAGCATGACCCTCACTGATCGCCTGACCCGTGGCACTTACCTGTTCGACAACGGCGACGACAAGCCGGGCGTGATCTGCCTGTCGTACTCGTGGATGAGCGATGCGCTAAAAATGCTCCCGCACCCGGTAGAAAAACGCGTGAAACTGGCGCTGGATGCCTTGAAGAAGATCTACCCGAAAGTCGACATCGCTGCGCGGATCATCGGCGATCCGATCACCGTGTCGTGGGAAGCCGACCCGCATTTCCTCGGTGCGTTCAAGGGCGCCCTGCCCGGCCACTATCGCTACAACCAGCGCATGTACGCGCACTTCATGCAGGACGACATGCCGCCGGAGCAGCGCGGAATTTTCATCGCCGGCGACGACGTTTCGTGGACGCCGGCCTGGGTGGAAGGCGCGGTGCAAACGTCGCTCAACGCGGTGTGGGGAATCATGAAGCACTTTGGCGGGTCCACCCATAAAGAGAACCCCGGCCCGGGTGATGTGTTCAACGACATCGGCCCGATCGCCCTGCCCGAGTAAGAGGAATCCCTGATGCGTGTAGCCCTTTACCAATGCCCACCGCTGCCACTGGAACCTGCCGCTAACCTTCAGCGCCTGCAACAACTGGCGATGGAGGCCAAAGGAGCCGACCTGCTGGTGGTGCCGGAGATGTTCCTGACCGGCTACAACATCGGCAAGGAGGCGGTCGCGACATTGGCCGAGGTCTACAACGGTGAATGGGCCCAGCAAGTCGGACGGATCGCCAAGGCTGCCGGCCTGGCGATCCTTTATGGTTACCCGGAGCGCACCGCCGAAGGACAGATCTACAACGCTGTGCAGTTGATCGATTCGAGCGGCGAGCGCCTGTGCAATTACCGCAAGACGCATCTGTTCGGCGATCTGGATCGTTCGATGTTCAGCCCCGGCGATGGCGAGTTTCCCATCGTCGAGCTCAACGGCTGGAAGCTCGGTTTCCTGATCTGCTACGACCTGGAATTCCCGGAAAACGCCCGGCGCCTGGCCCTTGAGGGCGCCGAGCTGATTCTGGTGCCGACCGCGAACATGATTCCTTTCGATTTCATTGCCGACGTTTCGGTGCGCTCCCGCGCTTTCGAAAACCAGTGCTACGTGGCTTACGCCAACTACTGCGGCCACGAAGGCGATATCCATTACTGCGGGCAAAGCAGCATTGCCGCGCCGGATGGCAGCCGTATCGCCCAGGCCGGATTGGATGAAGCCTTGATCGTCGGTGAGCTGGATCGCCAGTTGATGGTCGACTCCCGCAGCGCCAATCGCTACTTCAACGACCGTCGTCCCGAACTTTACGACGCGCTCAACAAGCGCTAATCCGCTAGCATTGGCACTTCACTGTTCTGGAAGTGCCCATGCCTGCGCCGACTCACCCCCGCCCCCATACCGAAACCCTGGCTAACGGCTTGCGCGTGACCCTGCGTCACGCTCCCGGCCTGAAGCGCAGTGCTGCCGCCTTACGGGTGGCTGCCGGTAGCCATGACGTACCGTTGGCGTGGCCTGGGCTGGCACATTTCCTTGAGCATTTGCTGTTTCTTGGCACTGAGTGTTTTCCAGTGAGCCAAGGCCTGATGGCCTATGTGCAGGGTCACGGCGGCCAGGTAAATGCCAGCACTCGCGAGCGCACCACCGATTTCTTCTTTGAGTTGCCGCCAACGTCCTTCAGCGGTGGGCTGGAGCGTCTGTCAGACATGCTCGCCCATCCACGTATGAATCCGGACGATCAGTTGCGGGAACGGGAAGTGCTGCAGGCAGAGTTTGTCGCGTGGTCGCAAGATGCTGCGGCTCAGCAAAAAGAGGCGCTGTTTGAGGGATTGTCGGCAGCGCATCCGTTGCGCGGCTTTCATGCCGGAAACCGCGACAGCCTGCCGGTAGAACAAACGGATTTTCAGCAGGCAATGAAAGAATTCCATCAGCAGTTTTATCGAACCGGGCAGATGACTCTGAGTCTGGTCGGGCCACAGAGCATTGAAGAGCTGCGAACACTGGCCGAACAGTTTGCCGCCGCGCTGCCGGCTGGGGATAAAACTGCACAGGCAGCTCCCGTTCGCTTGATGGACAACCCACAGACAAGTTATCAACAGGTCGGTGATCGACGCAGCAATCTGCTGTTTGCTTTGGAAGACTTGCCGGAGTCGTCGGCCGAAGCACTGGCGTTTCTCTGTCACTGGTTGAACAGCGCCAAACCCGGCGGGTTACTCGCCCATTTACAACAGCAAAGTCTCGCGAATGGCTTGCAGGCCTGCGTGCAATACCAGTTTTCCGGGCAAGCCTTGCTGCATCTTGAGTTCGCCACGCCCAGCGGGTCGCTCGACGTCATTCGCGAGCAATGGTTGGATTGGCTGAGTTTCTTCGCGGCACAGCAGGATTGGCCGGTATTGCGTGAGGAATATGCGGCGCAGCTTAAGCGTCAGCAGCAAGCCAGCGGCGCACTGCAACGGGCGCGGCTCGATAGCGAGCAACTCGAAAGCGGCTTGTCCGAATCGGCCGTTGCGGCGCTCAAAGCGATTCTCGGCAAAATCGGTACTGTGGATAACTTCAGCCGCCACTGGCACCTGCCCGCCGCCAACCCGTTTTTGCGTACTGCCGAACCACTGGCCAACGCCGGCCTGATCCGTGGCCAGACCAGCGCCCACCGTGGCCTGCGCACGTTTGCTCAGGATCGCTCGCGCAGCCGTCGTGAACGCTCGCCGATGCAATTCAGCCAGGCGCTGCCGGATAACAGTGACGAAGGTGCGGTGTATGTGCGCTGGCAGATGGAAGCGGCGGCTACGGCCGAGCTGCAAGCAAAGCTGCAATGCAGTCTGCGGGACGTGTCTGACGACGCGCGTCAGGCCGGGGTCGAGTTGTCGTTCAGCACCACGGGGAATCAGTGGCTGTTGAAGGTGACCGGTCTGCAGGACGCACTACCCGGCGTCCTGGAGCATGCGCTGAAATATCTGACGCAAGTTGACGCCGATTCCGCGACAAACGAGCCGGAAGTGCCGTCGATGCCGATCCGCCAATTGCTCAAGGCATGGCCCGAGCACTGTCTTCTAGAGGTCGCGCAATCCGACGACGCCAATCAGCTGTGGACAACTTCCCGTTGGGATGGCCTGGCCCTGGGTCTCGATGCCCAGACCCAATCGGCAATGGGTCTGGCCCTGAGTCGCATTCCAGGCAAGCCAGACAACGAATTACCAACCCGGTCGGCAATCCACACACAATACCGATGGAGTCAGATCGTCACCGCCTCCAGCGAGCACGCATTGCTGCTGTTCTGCCCGACCGCAAGCCCGAACATAGCCGAAGAAGCCGCGTGGCGTTTTCTCGCGCACCTGTGCCACACGCCGTTCTATCAGCGGCTACGGGGCGAGTTGCAGCTGGGATACGCGGTGTTCAGTGCCTTCAGACAAGTGCACGGCCAGAGTGGATGGCAGTTCGGCGTGCAATCGCCGACAGTCACTCCTGAGCAGCTGCTAGGCCACATTCAAGCGTTTATCGAAGGCATTCCCGTGCTGATCGAGAAAATCGATGACGCCCTGTTTGTCGAGCAGCGCCAGATCCTCGCCGCGCATCTGGATGCCGATGCCCTGCCCGGCAAAGACGCTGCCGAACTTCTTTGGCAGGCAAAACTGGCGGGCCACTCGTCGGATTACCTGGATCAACTGAGCAAGGCCATCGGTCAGCTGGATCGCCCGGCATTGCAAGCCGCCGCACAGCGCCTGATCCGCGCCGAAGGCGGCTGGCACTGTCTGTCCACCAGCCCTGCGCCGGGCGCGCCATGGCAAGCGGCAAATTGATCATTACCGGGGCTGCAAGGAGCTTTCTCAAAGATTCACGGGCAAACCCCCTGAAATTTTGAGTAACATAGCCACCTAACTATTTGGAACATCCCTGCGCTGCCGTGGACTATACCTATGGATAGCGCTATCTCACCCACCTGAAGAAGGAATCACCCGATGGCTTGGACCAAACCTGCTTACACCGACCTGCGCATCGGCTTCGAAGTCACCATGTACTTCGCCAGCCGCTGAGTCCTGCCTCAAGCAGAACACTGCAGTGCAACGCCTCGGCTCGCCGGGGCGTTTTATTTTCAGCGTTGAAATGATGGAGCGTTCATGTTCGTCCAGATTCTGGGTTCGGCCGCCGGTGGCGGTTTTCCGCAGTGGAACTGCAACTGCGTCAATTGTGCCGGTTTTCGCGACGGCAGCCTGAATGCCCAGGCCCGTACCCAATCGTCCATCGCGATTTCCGATGACGGCGTGAACTGGGTGCTGTGCAACGCCTCGCCGGACATCCGCGCGCAGCTTCAGAGCTTCGCCCCGATGCAACCGGGCCGAGCCCTGCGTGACACCGGCATCAGCGCGATCATCCTGATGGACAGCCAGATCGACCACACCACCGGCCTGCTCAGCCTGCGCGAAGGCTGCCCGCATCAGGTCTGGTGCACGGACATGGTCCACGAAGACCTGAGCACCGGTTTCCCGCTGTTCACCATGCTCAAGCACTGGAACGGCGGCCTGGACTGGAATCGCATCGAACTCGACCAGAGCTTCACCGTCACCGCGTGCCCGAACCTGCGCTTCACCCCACTGCCGTTGCGCAGCGCCGCACCGCCCTACTCGCCGCACCGTTTCGACCCGCATCCGGGCGACAACATCGGCCTGATCGTCGAAGACCTCAGCACTGGCGGCAAACTGTTCTACGCCCCGGGCCTGGGCAAGGTCGACGCGCCGCTGCTGGAAATCATGGCGGGCAGCGACTGCGTGCTGGTGGACGGGACAATGTGGGACGACGATGAAATGCAGCGCCGTGGTGTCGGCACCCGCACCGGTCGCGAAATGGGCCACCTGGCCCAGAACGGCCCCGGCGGCATGCTCGAAGTGCTGGAACAGCTTCCCGAGCAGCGCAAGGTGCTTATCCACATCAACAACACCAACCCGATTCTCGACGAAGACTCCCCGGAGCGCGCGGAACTGGCTCGGCGCAATGTTGAAGTGGCGTATGACGGCATGAGCATTGTCCTGTAACGAATGGCCCGGAGAACCGCAATGACCGACACCCCGCTGTCCCCCGCCGAATTCGAAGCGGCCCTGCGCGCCAAGGGCGCCTATTACCACATCCATCACCCGTATCACGTGGCGATGTATGAAGGCCGGGCCACCCGCGAGCAGATCCAGGGCTGGGTCGCCAACCGCTTCTACTATCAGGTGAACATCCCCCTGAAAGACGCGGCGATCCTCGCCAACTGCCCGGATCGCGAGATCCGCCGCGAATGGATTCAGCGCCTGCTCGACCACGACGGCGCCCCCGGCGAAGACGGCGGCATCGAAGCCTGGCTGCGTCTCGGCCAGGCCGTTGGTCTCGATCCGGATCAATTGCGCTCCCAGGAACTGGTGCTGCCCGGCGTGCGTTTCGCCGTGGATGCTTACGTCAACTTCGCCCGCCGCGCCAGTTGGCAGGAAGCCGCCAGCAGCTCGCTGACCGAGCTGTTCGCGCCGCAGATCCACCAGTCGCGGCTCGACAGCTGGCCGCAGCATTACCCGTGGATCGACCCGGCCGGCTACGAGTATTTCCGCACCCGCCTCGGCCAGGCCCGGCGCGATGTCGAGCATGGTCTGGCGATTACGCTGGAGCACTACAAGACCCGCGAAGGTCAGGAACGCATGCTGGAAATTCTCCAGTTCAAACTGGACATTCTTTGGAGCATGCTCGATGCCATGAGCATGGCTTACGAACTGAACCGCCCGCCGTATCACAGCGTCACCGATCAACGGGTCTGGCATAAAGGAATCGCCTTATGAGTTTCGACCGCAGCAAGACCCCGACCTGGCGCCCCGGCTACCGTTTCCAGTACGAACCCGCACAGAAAGGCCACGTGCTGCTGTACCCGGAAGGCATGATCAAACTCAATGAAAGTGCCGCGCTGATCGGCGGCCTGATCGACGGTGAACGGGATGTCGCGGCGATCATCGCCGAACTCGACAGACAGTTCCCCGGCGTGCCCGAGCTCGGTGACGACATCGAGCAATTCATGGAGGTTGCCCGTGCGCAGCACTGGATCGAACTTGCCTGAGTCATCGGTGCAAGTCCCGGCCAAACCGGAAGTCGGTCTGCCGCTGTGGCTGCTCGCCGAGCTGACTTACCGCTGCCCGCTGCAATGCCCGTACTGCTCCAATCCGCTGGATTTCGCCGAGCAGGGCAAGGAGCTGAGCACCGAGCAGTGGATAAAGGTGTTTCGCGAAGCGCGGGAGATGGGCGCGGCGCAACTGGGCTTTTCCGGGGGCGAACCGCTGGTGCGTCAGGACCTCGCCGAGCTGATCCGTGAAGCGCGCCAGTTGGGTTTTTACACCAACCTGATCACCTCGGGCATCGGTCTGACCGAACAGAAGATCAGCGACTTCAAGAAGGCCGGGCTCGACCACATCCAGATCAGTTTCCAGGCCAGCGACGAGCAAGTGAACAACCTGCTCGCTGGCTCGAAAAAGGCCTTCGCGCAGAAACTGGAAATGGCTCGCGCCGTGAAGGCCCACGGCTATCCGATGGTGCTGAACTTCGTCACCCATCGGCACAACATCGACAAGATCGACCGCATCATCGAGCTGTGCATTGCGCTGGAGGCCGACTTCGTCGAACTCGCCACCTGCCAGTTCTACGGCTGGGCGCAGCTCAATCGTGTCGGCCTGTTGCCGACCAAGGAGCAACTGGTTCGCGCCGAACGTATCACCAACGAATACCGGGCAAAGCTGGAAGCCGAAGGACATCCGTGCAAATTGATTTTCGTCACCCCGGACTATTACGAAGAGCGCCCGAAAGCCTGCATGAACGGCTGGGGCAGTCTGTTTCTGACAGTCACACCGGACGGCACCGCCCTGCCCTGTCATGGCGCCCGACAGCTGCCGGTACAATTTCCCAATGTGCGCGACCACAGCATGCAGCACATCTGGTACGACTCGTTCGGCTTCAACCGCTTTCGCGGTTATGACTGGATGCCCGAGCCGTGCCGCTACTGCGACGAAAAAGAGCAAGACTTCGGCGGCTGCCGTTGCCAGGCGTTCATGCTCACCGGCGATGCCAGCAATGCGGACCCGGTGTGCAGCAAGTCCGAACATCACGGCGTGATCCTCAAGGCCCGCGAAGAAGCCGAGCACGCCACCCAGACCATCGAACAACTGGCCTTTCGCAATGAACGAAACTCGCGCCTCATCGCCAAAGGCTGAGCCTTTCAGCGCCACCGCTGCGGTTGCTGCCGGCGTGGATTTCGCCGAATTGCAGCTCGGCACCAACGGTTTGTACTGGAATGAATACCGCCCTGCAGACGCCGCATGCCGGATCTGGCACTGGCGCGAAGGCGCGGCGAAATGTCTGACGCCTGCGGGTTTCAGCGTTCGCAGCCGGGTGTACGAATATGGCGGTGGGGCGTTTTGTCTGACGCCTGACGGGATTGTTTTCGTCAACGAGGCGGATCAACAGCTGTATCGCCAGACGTTGGATGGAGAGCCCGAGGTTCTGACGTCGGGCGAGTGCCGATATGGCGATCTGCATTTTGCCAACGGGCAGGTGCTGGCCGTTGAAGAGAGCGGTGATAGCCACCGGCTGGTGGCTATCGATCTCGGGAACGGCGCCCGTCATATGCTGGTGGAAGGCGCGGACTTTTACGCGGCCCCGATCATCAGCCCGGACGGTCAGCGCTTGGCGTGGATCGAGTGGAGCCACCCACATCAGCCGTGGACGTCCACGCGTTTGATGATCGCCGAGCGCTCGGACAACGGGTTTTCTGCCCCACGTTGCGTGGCCGGTGAAACGCTTGAAGAGTCGATCCAGCAACCGCGCTTCGATGTCGATGGCCGACTGGGTTGCCTGACCGACCGTGGTGGGTATTGGCAGCCGTGGATTGAGTCGGCAAACGGCTTGCAACCGTTAGCCAGCGCCGAAGCCGATCACGCGCCGGCTCCATGGCAACTTGGCGGCTGCACCTGGCTGCCTAACGGTGAAGGCTTTTTGGCGAGTTGGAGCGAGGGCGGTTTCGGTCGTCTGGCGCTGAATGGCGAAGACTTCACCGGCGATTACAGTCGCTTTCGTCATTTGGCTGTCGATGATCAGTTCATTTACTGCATCGCCGCTTCACCGATCAGCCCTTCTGCGGTGCTCGCAATTGATCGTGAATCGCGTGAAGCGAAGGTGCTGGCCGGCGGCGTTGCGCCGCTACCCGCCGAGCGCATCAGCCGACCGCAAACCCTGCGCTATCCCAGCGGTTCAGGTGAAGCGCACGGCTTCTTTTATCCGGCCACGAATGGCGATGTGAAGCCGCCGTTGGTGGTGTTCATTCACGGCGGCCCGACGTCGGCGTGTTACCCGATGCTCGACCCGCGCATCCAGTACTGGACGCAACGCGGTTTCGCCGTCGCCGATCTCAACTACCGTGGCAGCAGCGGCTATGGCCGGGACTATCGGCAGGCGTTGCATCTGAGTTGGGGGGCTGTGGATGTCGAAGATGCCTGCGCAGTGGTGGCCTATCTGGCCGAATGCGGCATGATCGACGGCGAGCGTGCATTCATCCGTGGCGGCAGCGCCGGTGGTTACACGACGCTGTGCGCATTGGCGTTCCATCAAGTGTTCCGCGCCGGTGCCAGCCTGTACGGCGTCAGTGATCCGATAGCCTTGGGCCGCGCGACACACAAATTCGAAGGCGATTACCTGGACTGGCTGATCGGCGATCCCGAGCTAGATGCCGAACGCTATGCGGCCCGCACTCCATTGCTCCACGCCAGCAATATTCGCGTGCCGGTGATTTTCTTTCAGGGTGAACTGGATGCCGTGGTCGTGCCGCAACAGACCCGCGACATGGTCGCGGCCCTGGAGCAAAACGGAATTGAGGTCGAAGCGCACTACTACGCCGACGAACGTCACGGCTTCCGCCGGGCCGCCAACCAGGCCCATGCGCTGGAGCAGGAATGGCGGTTCTACCGGCGAGTGATGGGTTTGACGGACTGAGACTCAGCGCTTGGCGATGATGTACACCGCATGCACGATCCCCGGGATGTAACCGCACAGCGTCAACAGAATGTTCAGCCAGAACGCGCCGCCGAACCCGACCTGCAGAAACACACCCAGTGGCGGCAACAGAATGGCGATGATGATTCGAATGAAATCCATGGGGCAGCTCCTGATTGGGGGTTGGCTCGACTGAGCCATACAAGCTAATCGACCTGTGCCGTTTGTCAGGGTTCAGTGCAAACCGCAATCACGCCATTTGCTTGCCATTAGCCGGCCACAAAAAAACGCCCCACGCCAAAAGAATCAGGCGTGGGGCGTGCGTTATACCGCGAGACGGTTCTTTAATTCGGGTGGGAAACTTCAGTTCAGACGGCAATCCCTTTGCGGCATTGCAGTTGTGCGGTGCGTACCCGGGAGAAGGCGCGGGCCAGGCGCAGGAGCATTTCGTCGATGTTGGCCTTGCTGACGGTGAGCGCCGGGGTGAAGCGCAGGCAGTTGGCTTGTGGGGCGTTGAGCAGCAAGCCTTCATGAAGCGCGGCTTTGACGACAGCCTCGGCGGAGTCTTCCGACAGGGTCAGTCCCCGGAACAGCCCTTGTCCGCGCAACTCGCCATGCTCGTAACGATGGGCCAGACGGACGAGCCCCTCGCGCAAATGCTCGCCGTTGTCCCGGACCTGTTCGAGGAATGCACGATCCTGCACGCTGTCGAGTACCACCAGGCCAGCGGCGGTCATCAGCGCGTTGCCATGATGAGTACCGCCCAGTTCGCCGGAGTCGAAACAGCAGGCCTTGCCTCGCGCCAGCAACGCAGCCAGTGGCACGCCACCGCCGAGGCCCTTGCCGAGTACGACGATATCGGCGCGCACGCCGTAGGACTGTTCGGCGAGCAACGTGCCGCAACGACCGATGCCGGTCTGCACTTCGTCGAGGATCAGCAGAATCCCCAGCTCACGGCACAGACGCTCGACACCCTTGAGGTAATGATCGGTCGCGGGAATCACACCGGCATCGCTCTGGATCGGCTCAAGCATGATCGCGACGGTCTGCGCGTCGACTGCGGCATGCAGCGCCGGCAGATCATTGAACGGCACCAGATCAAAGCCCGGCAGCAGCGGAGCGAAGCGGTTTTGCAGGTTCGAACTGTCCGACGCCGAGATCGTCGCCAGACTACGTCCGTGACAGCCTTGTCTGGCAACAATGATCCGCGAGGCACCGCCGCGATGCAGTTGGCCCCATTTGCGCGCCAGTTTGATTGCGGCTTCACAGGCTTCGCTGCCACTGTTGAGCAGGTACGCCTGATCGCTGGAAGTGCTGGCACACAGGCGCTCGGCGAGATTGAGCATGCCGCGATTGTGCAGATTGAAGCCGGGATTGATCAGGGCCTGGGCCTGATTGGCTATGGCTTTGACCAGTGCCGAAGGGCTGTGGCCGAGGCTGTTGGCGCCGCCGGCCTGGGAGAAGTCCAGATAGGCGCGGTCATTGCTGTCCCACAGCCAGGAACCCTGGCCGCGAACGAATACCTGTTGCGGACGTTCGACGCTGGGCATCAGGCGCTCGGCATTCAGGCCGTCATTGGCTCCCGTTTCTCCGGTTTCAAAAGCCAGGTCATCGAGGCTTGGGGTCTGACGCCGCAGGCTGAACAGGTTCATTGCAAAAAGCCTCGCAGGAGGTTTTTTGAACTGCCTATGTAATCGTTATCGAAACAATCGCTGGTCATTGCCCTTTCCGGCCCTGTAAGCCCCGTGGATGCGGTTAGACTAGGCTCAGACACGGCCGCCGGCCATTTCGATTTCCCAGCATTTTCGATAAGTGTTACTTATGGATTTCAAACAACTGCGTTATTTCGTCGCGGTCTACGAAGAAGGTCATGTCGGACGCGCCGCCGAGCGTCTGTCGATCTCCCAGCCGGCGCTGTCCCAGCAGATCCGCCATCTGGAACAGAACCTCGACGTCACCCTGTTCGAACGCAGCAGTAAGCGCCTGCTGCCGACCCTCGCCGCTCATACGCTGTATAACCACGCGCTGCCACTGCTCGACGGGATGCAACGCGCGCGTGAGGCATTGGGCAACTTCAAAGGGCAGGCACTGCGTACGCTGGCGATTGGTGTACTGCAAACCGTGCACACCAGTCTTGTGCCGCAAATGCTTGAACGGGTACGCAAGGCCCAACCGCACTTGGTGGTGCAGATTTATGAACTCACGGGACTGGAGATCGAGCGACGTCTGCTCAATGGCTCGCTGGACATCGGCATCAGTTATCTGCCGCCACGCCAGCCGGGGTTGCACGGCGTGATGCTGTACGAAGATGAACTGACGCTGGTCATCCCGGCGGATCATCCGCTGCGTGAATTCAAGAAAGTCTCGATGAGCCAGGCTGCCGAATTGCCGATGTTGCTGCTGGGCGAAGAATTCCAGATCCGCCAGATCTGGCAGGCCCAACTGGCCAGCCTTGGACGCCGCCCGCAAGTGCAGGCGGAACTGAACAACATGGTAGGGATTCTCGACAGCCTGCCGCACACACGTCTGGCGACGGTGTTGCCCGGTCGTTCGCAAAAGGAGTACGACGATCAGGATCTGCTGTGGAAACCGCTGAGTGAGCCGCGTGTGCCGTTGAAGGTCGGGCTGGTGTGTCGCGATGTGCAGCGCCAACAGGCGCCATTGGCCTTGCTGCGAACGTTGCTGGAGGAAGTGATGCAGCGCGAAGACAAGCCGCTGAAAGGTGCGCCGCCACTGGACGCGCTGAGCTGAAAACTTTTCTGCGGGCATAAGAAAACCCCGCCGAAGCGGGGCTTTGCAGACTGTTTCCCTGACATCCATTTCACTCCGCCACCCTGGCAGAATCCTACGTGTCCGTGTTGTTGCTTTGCGCTTCCTGCGCGACGTCCATGAAATGTAGATTAGCTCTGGATCCAATCTGCGCATATGGGAGAACAGCAGCACGTCATGTAAGAGATCGCTTACATGACGTTACATCATCAGAACTGCGCAGCGTCCAGCAGGAACAGCGACTCGCTGCCAGCCTTGACCGATGCGCTCAACGAGTGAATCCGCGGCAGCAGACGGGCGAAATAGAAACGCGCCGTACCGAGCTTGCTCGCGTAGAAATCGTCCTGCGCTTCTTTGCCCAGCGATGCCTTGGCCATCAGGGCCCACATGTAGGCGTAGGAAACGTAGCCAAACACTTGCAGATACTCGACCGACGCCGCGCCGATTTCGTTCGGGTTGGCTTTCGCCCGGTCCAGCAGCCACGAGGTCAGCTCGTCGAGGGTATCGACGGCGTCATTCAGCGGCTTGGTGAACTCGCCGAGGTCGGCACTGGCGGTTGCGGTGAAATGGCGGATCTCGTCGGCGAACAGTTTGTAGAAAGCGCCGCCGCTGCCGACGATCTTGCGACCCACCAGGTCCAGCGCCTGAATGCCGTTGGTGCCTTCGTAGATCTGGGTGATGCGCACATCGCGCACCAGTTGCTCCTGGCCCCACTCACGGATGTAGCCGTGGCCGCCGAAGATCTGCTGGCCGTGGACGGTGGTTTCCAGACCCAGATCGGTCAGGAACGCCTTGGCCACTGGCGTCAGCAAGGCAACCAGATCTTCCGCACGCTTGCGGGTGGCGGCGTCTTCGCTGAATTTGGCGGTGTCGAGTTGCATCGCCACGTAGGTGGAGAACGCACGGCCGCCTTCGTTCGAGGCTTTCATGGTCAGCAACATGCGACGCACGTCCGGGTGGACGATGATCGGGTCGGCAACCTTGTCCTTGTTCTGCGCGCCGGTCGGCGAACGGCTTTGCAGACGATCGCGGGCGTATTCGATGGCGTTCTGGTACGAGCGCTCGCCGGTGGCCAAGCCCTGGATACCGACGCCCAGACGCTCGTAGTTCATCATGGTGAACATCGCGGCCAGGCCCTTGTTCGGCTCGCCGACCAGGTAACCCACGGCTTCATCGAAGTTCATCACGCAGGTGGCCGAAGCCTGGATGCCCATCTTGTGTTCGATCGAACCACAGTTCGCCGGGTTGCGCGCGCCCAGGCTGCCATCGGCATTGACCATGAACTTCGGCACCAGGAACAGCGAAATGCCTTTCGGCCCCGCCGGTGCGTCCGGCAGCTTGGCCAGCACCAGGTGGATAATGTTTTCGGTCAGGTCGTGCTCACCGCCGGTGATGAAGATCTTGGTGCCGCTGACCTTGTAGGAACCGTCCGCCTGAGGTTCGGCCTTGGTGCGAATGATGCCCAGGTCGGTGCCAGCATGCGGCTCGGTCAGGCACATGGAGCCGGCCCAGATCCCGGCGTACATGTTCGGCAGGTACGCGGCTTTCAGCTCTTCGCTGGCGTGGGCGTTGATCGACAGGCAGGCGCCGGCAGTCAGCATCGGATACAGACCGAAGGACAGGCTGGCGGAGTTGACCATTTCTTCGACCTGAGCCGACACGGCTTTCGGCATGCCCATGCCGCCGTATTCCGGATCACCGCCAACACCGACCCAGCCTCCTTCGGCATAAGTCTGATAGGCCTGTGGGAAACCGGCCGGCGTGGTGACGGCACCGTCGGCCCAGTGACAGCCTTCTTCGTCGGCGGCACGGCTCAGGGGCGCGATGCTTTTGCTGGTGACCTTGCCGGCCTCTTCGAGGATAGCCTCAACGGTTTCTGCGTCGACAGTCTCGGCCAGTGCCGGCAGTTCGGCCCAGAGTTTGGCGACTTCGAACACTTCATTGAGGACGAAGCGCATATCGCGCAGCGGCGCTTTGTAGTCAGCCATGGCAAACCTCGCAAAGATCAAAACAGGTGATTCGTGGAAGGGTGTTTTCGTTGAGTCGGAGTGTAACCCAACAACTTTTGCGACACATAGGGTCAGGCAGTGACTGTTTTGTTATTTTTAGTCACCAGCAAGCAGCCATAAAGAAGCCCGCAATCAGCGGGCTCTTTTGTTTAACAGTGACGTGTTACAGCGAGAACAGCTGCGCCGGCAGTTTCATCAGGCAATCACTGCCCGCTTCGATCGCCGAACGATGCGCCGCGGTGCGCGGCAACAGACGTTTGAAGTAAAACTCGCACGTCGCCAGTTTGCCTTGGCAGAAATCGCCATCACCCTCGCCCGACTCCAGCTGCGCCTGAGCGACCAGCGCCATGCGCAGCCACAGGTAGCCAAGGACGATGTAACCGCTGTACATCAAGTAATCCACCGACGCGGCGCCAACTTCATCCGGGTTCTTCATCGCGGCCATGCCGACCTGCATGGTCAGTTCGCCCCACTGTTGATTGAGAGCATCAAGCTGCGCCACGAACCCGCCCAGTTGCGCATGCCCGGCGTTGGCCGCGCAGAATTTGTGGACGATTTTGGTGAAGTTGCGTAGCAGTTTGCCTTGGCTGCCAAGCACTTTGCGCCCCAGCAGATCCAGCGCCTGAATGCCGTTGGTGCCCTCGTAGATCGGTGCGATACGGCAATCGCGAACCAGCTGCTCCATGCCCCACTCGCGGATAAAACCGTGGCCGCCGAACACCTGCATGCCGTGGTTGGTCACCTCCAGACCGGTGTCGGTCATGAACGCCTTGCAGATCGGGGTCAGGAACGCCAACAGGTCTTCGGCCTCCTGGCGCGCTTCGGCATCCGGGCTCAGGTGCGCGACATCAAGCATTTGCGCGGTGAAATAGGTCAGCGCGCGGTTGCCCTCGTTGAAGGCTTTCATGGTCAGCAGCATGCGCCGCACGTCCGGGTGGACGATGATCGGGTCCGCCGGTTTGTCCGGGGCTTTGGCGCCGGTCAGGGCGCGCATCTGCAGGCGGTCGTTGGCGTATTTGATTGCGCCCTGGAAACTCGCCTCGCCCAGACACAGGCCCTGCATCCCGGTGCCGAGGCGCGCGTGGTTCATCATGGTGAACATGCAATTCAGGCCTTTGTTCGGCTCGCCGATCAGGAAGCCTTTGGCGTCATCGAAGTTCAGCACGCAGGTGGCCGAGGCTTTGATGCCCATCTTGTGTTCGATCGAACCGCAGGAAACGCCGTTGCGTTCCCCCGCCTCACCGACTGTATCCGGCAGGAATTTCGGCACGATGAACAGCGAAATACCCTTGGTCCCGGCCGGTGCGTCCGGGAGTTTGGCCAACACCAGATGAATGATGTTGTCGCTCATGTCGTGTTCGCCGGCGGAGATGAAAATCTTGCTGCCGGTGACCGCATAACTGCCGTCGGCCTGAGGCACGGCGCGGGTCTTGATGATGCCCAGGTCGGTGCCGCAATGGGCTTCGGTCAGGCACATGGTGCCGGTCCACTGGCCTGCGGTGAGTTTGCGCAGATAGGTGTTTTTCTGTTCTTCGGTGCCGTGGGCGTGGATCGCCGACATGGCGCCGTGGGTCAGCCCCGGGTACATGCCCCAGGAGGTGTTGCTGGAGGCGACCATTTCGCTGATCACCAGCCCCAGCGAACTCGGCAGGCCCTGGCCGCCGTAAGCCGGATCCGCCGCCAGACCGTGCCAGCCACCTTCCACGTATTGGGCGAAGGCTTGCTTGAAGCCAGCAGGCGTTGTCACCACGCCGTTGTCGAAGTGGCAGCCCTCTTCGTCGCCGCTGCGATTGAGCGGTGCCAGAACGTTCTCACAGAATTTCGCGCCCTCGTCGAGGATCGCATTGATCATGTCCGGGCTGGCGTCGTGGGCGCCGAGGGCCGCGTACTGGGTGTGGAAGTCGAAGACGTGGTCGATCAGAAAGCGCATGTCGCGCAGGGGAGCTTTGTACTCGGGCATGGTGGCTTCTCCGTCAGCAGATTTCTCCAACCTACTGCCGGCCACCGTGCCCCACAATCACTGTCCAGACGCTGAATGCGCCGTCATCACTCAACCTGCGGCGTTGTCCATGCGTACCGCGCCACGACGGTTCTGACCGAACGCCATCACGCAGTTTCGCCCCGCCCCCTTGGCGGCGTAGAGCGCCTCGTCGGCGGATTTGAGAACCTGCTCCGGGTTGCGCTGCTCCACTCGCTCAGCGACACCGATGCTGACAGTGACCGACACACTGGACGCACCGGAACCACTGCGCCGCTGACGCCCTTGCTGGTCGTCCTGCGGGCGGTTTTCCTGATTGCGCAACTGGATGTTGTAGGACGCGATCGACTCGCGGATGACTTCTAGGTGCGGCATGCACTCTTCAAGGGTCTTGCCCGCAAACACCAGGGCAAATTCCTCGCCACCGTAGCGATACGCCCTGCCGCCGCCGCTGATTTTGGACAGTTTGCTGGCGACCAGTCGCAGGACCTGGTCACCCACGTCGTGACCGTGGGTGTCGTTGAATTTCTTGAAGTGATCGACGTCGCTCATCGCCAGCACATAGTTGCGACCCAGACGCTGCATACGCTCGTTGAGTGCGCGACGGCCCGGCAGACCGGTGAGCTCGTCACGGAAGGCCATTTGATACGCCTCGTGCGCCACCGCAGCGGCAATCATCAGCATCACCTGGCTGCACATGATGTTCAGGGTGAACGGCAGGATGAAGGTTTTCGGCAGCATCCAGAACACCCCGAGCAACCCCACCAGTTGCGCCGCGTGCAGCGGTCGCGGGTTGCGCCAGTACTGCCAGGCCAGCAACAGGAACGCCGAGAGGAACACCGGATAGGACATCTGGATCAGGCTCATCCACGCGCCGTGCAAGGCCGGCCAGCGAATCTCCGAGAGCCACATCAGCAACGCCTGCGGGTAACTTTGCTCAAGCCCCAGTGCAACGCTGCCAAAGGCCAGCAGCACGGCGAAGCGCGCCACCATGTCCTGAAACAGGTGCGTGCGTTCCTGCCACGCGGCGAACAGTCCGAACAACAAGGGCAACAGCAGGCAGACCAGATGGAACACCACAGCCGCGTCTTCGCGCACTTTGCCGTTGTCACGGTAATAGTCGGTCTGGGTGTCGAGCAGGAAGTAGGCGATGTACACCGTGACCATCAGAAACAGTTCGCGCTGGCGTCGGTAAACCGCGCAATACGACCCGCCCAGCAACAGCACCAGAGTTGGCAACACGTTGAACAGCGAGGTGAAGAACACGTTGAGGTCTTTGACGTACGCAGCCGCCAACCCCGCAAGCAACAACAGCAGTGATGGTATGAAATGACTGAAACGTACAGCGGAAGAACGCGGCAAGGGTAAAGCTCCGACCGTCTTGGCAAAGAGATGGCATTGTGCCTGCAATGTGGCCAGTTAAGCACACACAATGTGATCCAGATCACAGGCTGTCTCTTTAACGGCCGAATCCCTCGGTTTCTGAGCCTTCAATCAAGGTTTTTTCCTTGGCGACCATGAAACTTTCGTCATGGCCATCATTCGTGATGGCCATGACGGTCATTTCTACTCAGAGATCGTTGTAGAACGGTTGTAACGGACCCTCCGCCGCCGGCCGACCTTCAGCGCCGTAAGGCTTGAGATTGAGCGATGCATCCGTCGCCTGACGAGTCGTGACCTTCGGACTGGCCGGACGCTGGGTCACGGCGTTTTCATCGCCGATGTGGCCCTGCGGGATGACCAGCGACGGGTGATCGAAAGGCGCCCGCTCCCAGGCAACACGCGGATCGGTCAGGCCGACCTCCATGAATTTCACCAGGGCGTCGATTTCCTCAGGTGTCAGGTTCAGCGCCGTCATGTCCGGATCGAGATTGGAGGTGTTGTGCTGATTCACCGCCGGGTGCTCGAATCCGCTGGTGTTGTTGGCATCCTCGCCGCGCCGGTCGCCGCCACGGTTGTAGAACTCCATGACCTGCTTGAGCGTGGCGCGACTGCCGTTGTGGAAGTACGGGCCGGTCAGGGCGATGTTGCGCAGGGTCGGGGTCTTGAATGCGCCGTCAACTGAATCGCGGAACCCGACATTCGGTTTGAGCGTGGCATCGCACGGAATCGCCGCACTCAGCGGTGCTTCAAAGGTGCACACGTCGACATCCAGCGGATCGACCGATTTTCCGCCCTGCAACACCGTGTTGTACTGACGGGTGAACGACCACGGATTGCCCCAGGCATCCGCACCGCCGAGGGCCAGATCTTCCGAAGTCGGCCTGACGCCGGTGTTGTAGAAGCCGTTGTCATAGAGCGTGGTCAGGTTGTCGGCCATCACCATCCGTTCGATGCGTTCACGCGGATGCATCAACAAGCGGCTGGCGGCGTTGGTCAGCTCCGCACCGCCGTGGCAATTGACGCATTTGCCCTTGCCGAGGAACAGGTTCATCCCCTCGACCTGCTGTGCGTTCATGGCGGTGTGGTCGCCTTGCAGATAGGCATCGATCGGCGCCTGATCGGACACCAGCGTGGCCTCATACATCTGGATCGCCAAGCCGAAGAACAGCGGGAAGTTGGCTTCCATCTGGGTGTACGGCGCGCCGCCAACCAACACGTTTTGCGTTGCGTTCCACAACCGGGGCTGGAAGGCATTCTTGATCAGTTCGCGATAGGTCGGACGCCGTGCACCGGACACTGGCCCCAGCACCGAATCGCTGGACGAAATCCGTTGCTGCTTGAGCATCAGCGTGTCGAGCATCCGCCGGCCGATGTCGGCAAAGGTGCGGCCACCGCAGGACATTTCCACCGGGCTGCCGGGCGGGCCGACGGCTTGCGAGGCGGCAGACGCATCGTTGAGCGCCAGCCTGACTTTCGTGGCGACCGTGCTGCGTTCGCTGGTCACGTAGATCCCCGCATCCGGGTCGCGATTGCCGAACGGCGAAAACCCGTTGAACACGTTGTTGGCCCGACCGTCCCAGAAGTTGCGCACGTTGAACGCAGCGTTGATCACCGAAGGCGCGTTGCGACCGGTGCTGCGCCGGACGTTGATGCCGCCGACCTGAAACAGGCCGTCCGGCTGCTGGGTGCATTTGTCGAAGCGCGGCTGATTGGGTTTGACGAAGTTGGCGTCGAACACGCCTTGGGAACCGACTACGTCGTCAGTCGAGTAAACGATCGGCGAGTTACGCTCCAGTGGATTGCTCAGCACGTGGGTCGGAAAGTCGGTTTTCTTCAGCGTGTAGTTCGGGCCACCCTTGCCGCCGGACAACGTTGAGTAAGTCGCCACGTCGCCGGGAATGTCGGAAGCCACAAACGGTTTGTTGAAAATCGACGCGACGTTGGCGTTGGTGTTGGCCTGGCCGGGGTTGAGCTGGTTGGTGATGCGATGATCGACGCCCGCATGGTAGTGGCAGGATGCGCATGCAGTTGCGCCGTCACTGCCGATCTCCATGTCCCAGAACAACGCCTTGCCCAGCAGGATCGCAGCAGAGCGGTTGAGCACGTAGTCGGTCATCAGGTCGACCTTGCGTCCGCCTTCGGTCCCGGAGGGATCGGGAGGAACCATCCCGCGCAAAGATTGCAACGACGGGACCTCCGGCACCGGGGGGGGGACTTCGGCGGGGTCGGCGGCCCAAGCGCTTTGGACTGAAAGCGCGACGGGTAACCAGAAGGTCAAACGAGCGAGTCGACTGATGTTCATAGGCTTCACCCTGACTGTTGTTGTTAAGTGCCGGGCGTCTTGCTTCTTTGAGCAGGCAGTTCTGGTTAGCACCGGTAAATCGGGCAGTGCAATTAATTGGCCACTCTTCTGGAAACATCTTGAATCAATAAGCACAGGGGCTTGGCTGAGCAAAGCCGTCATCAGTGATGGGGAATCAGCCCCGGGATTGGGGAAATCCGGGCACAAAAAAACCGCTGCCCCCGAAGGAGCAGCGGTTTCTGGAACGACCGCGTGAAGGCTTAGTAGCCCAGCGAGAAGTTCTCTTCCTTCATGTCCATCAGGTTGTTGGCGCCTGACAACATGGTTGCCACGTGCGTACGGGTACGCGGCAGGATGCGCTGGAAGTAGAAGCGCGCGGTTTGCAGCTTGGCGGTGTAGAAGGCCTCGTCGGTGGTGCCGGCAGCCAGTTTTTCAGCAGCCAGACGCGCCATGTCAGCCCAGAAGTAGGCCAGGCAGGCGTAACCGGAGTACATCAGGTAGTCCACGGAGGCCGCGCCGACTTCTTCGCGATCTTTCATGGCAGCCATACCGACCTTCATGGTCAGCTCGCCCCACTCTTTGTTCAGTGCAGCCAACGGAGCGACGAACTCTTTGACGGCTTCGTTGCCTTCGTTGTTCTGGCAGAACTTGTGGACGATCTTGGTGAAGCCTTTGAGAGCCTCGCCTTGGGTCATCAGCACTTTACGGCCCAGCAGGTCGAGTGCCTGGATGCCGGTGGTGCCTTCGTACAGCATCGAAATGCGGCTGTCGCGAACGTTCTGCTCCATGCCCCACTCGGCGATGAAGCCGTGGCCACCATAGATCTGTACGCCGTGGTTGGCGGATTCGAAACCGACTTCAGTCATGAACGCTTTGGCGATTGGAGTCATGAAGGCCAGCAGTGCGTCGGCTTTCTTCTTCTCTTCTTCGTCCACGCCGTATTTGACGATGTCGACCTGTTTGGCGGTGAAGTACACCATCGCACGGTTGCCTTCGGCGAATGCCTTCATGGTCAACAGCATGCGGCGTACGTCTGGGTGCACGATGATCGGGTCAGCGGCTTTTTCCGGCGCTTTCGGGCCAGTCAGGGAGCGCATTTGCAGACGATCGCGAGCGTATTTCAGGCCGCCCTGGAAGCCGATTTCAGCGTGGGCCAGACCTTGCAGCGCGGTACCCAGACGTGCGGTGTTCATGAAGGTGAACATGCAGTTCAGGCCTTTGTTCGCCGGGCCGATCAGGAAACCGGTCGCACCGTCGAAGTTCATCACGCAAGTGGCGTTGCCGTGGATACCCATCTTGTGTTCCAGCGAGCCGCAGCTCACAGCGTTGCGTGCACCGACGGTGCCATCGGCATTCGGCAGGAACTTCGGAACGATGAACAGGGAAATGCCTTTGGTGCCAGCCGGTGCGTCCGGCAGGCGTGCCAGCACGATGTGGACGATGTTGTCGGCCATGTCGTGCTCACCGGCCGAGATGAAGATCTTGGTGCCGGAGACTTTGTAGGAACCATCAGCCTGAGGTTCGGCCTTGGTGCGCAGCATGCCCAGGTCGGTGCCGCAGTGTGGCTCGGTCAGGCACATGGTGCCGGTCCATTCGCCGGAGACCAGTTTGGTCAGATAGGCTTCTTGCTGCTCTGGCGTGCCGTGCTCGGAAATGGTGTTCATCGCGCCGTGCGACAGGCCCGGGTACATGCCCCACGACCAGTTGGCTTCGCCGACCATCTCGCTTACCGCCAGACCCAGCGACTCAGGCAGGCCTTGACCGCCATGCTCGACGTCATGGGCCAGACTTGGCCAGCCGCCTTCGACGAATTGCTTGTAGGCCTCCTTGAAGCCGGTCGGGGTTTTCACGCCGGACTCGCTCCAGGTGCAACCTTCGATGTCGCCCACGCGGTTCAGCGGTGCCAGCACCTGCTCACAAAACTTGGCGCCCTCTTCGAGAATGGCGTCAACCATGTCCGGCGTTGCGTCTGCGCACGCTGGAAGGCTCTGATAGTGCGCCTCGTAGCCGAGCAGTTCGTCACGAACGAAGCGAATATCACGCAAGGGGGCCTTGTAGTCAGGCATAGCGATAAACCTCTGCTGATGTAACCGGGAATGAACGACCGCATTGATTTGTTGTGACGGTCAAACAGTTGTTTGAAACATACGTTTACGCCGAAATCTTGTCAAGCATCGTTCTTTTGCCATTCGTCATCACATTTTCTGAAGCGCGGACACAGCACCGCGACATGCGCCCGACCGAGCCATGTGCAATGAAAAAAGATTAGTTGAGGAAGAAGGACTTACAACGAAAAACGCCGCGAACAGTCGCGGCGTCTGGTAAAGCGGAGATCAGAAAATCAGGCGAACGTATCGATGATTGTACCGAGCATTTCATCGGAGGCCTTGGCGACTTTCGTGCCCAGTTCCACTTGAAACTTGCCCTGGGCCATCTCGGCCATGGCGCTGCCCGGATCCATTTGCTGGCTGCGATCCACGCCGCGCAGACGATCGATCTGGGCTTCGGAAGACTGACTGGTGACCGAACGCTCAATGGTGTTGTTGGCGATCTGGCTGGCAGCCTGATCGACGCGGTTCTGCCCGGTCTGAATGGTGCTCAGACCTGCATAAAAAGCTGTGTTTCCGGAGATTTCCATGGGAGCTCTCATCCTTGGGAAGGATCAATGGCTGCCATTGAACCAGAGGCGCCAGAAAAACACCCGTCAAAAACACTAATGGCACAGTGCCTTGTCATAGCCAAAATCAGTCGAGCAGATCCAGTTGCAAATGATCGGCGACCGCCTCGGCGCTGACCGCCTTGAGTTTCGGCACCCGCCCCAGGCAAGGCGCCGGAATCCGCTCGGCCAGCGTCGCCAGGTTCTCTTCCAGCCGCGAGGTCTTCGGATCAATGATGTTTGCCACCCAACCGGCCAGTTGCAGCCCGTCCCGGGCAATCGCCTCGGCCGTCAACAATGCATGGCTGATGCAGCCCAGACGCACGCCCACCACCAGAATCACCGGCAGATTCAGCGCAATCGCCAGGTCCGACAGATTGTCCTGATCCGCCAACGGCACCCGCCAGCCACCCGCGCCTTCTATCAACGTGAAGTCGGCGTTCATGGCCAGAATCTCGCGCATCGGCGCCAGCAACGATTGCACGGTCAGCGCCACGCCAGCCTCTCGTGCCGCCAGATGCGGCGCGATCGCCGGCTCGAACGCCACCGGATTGACCTGTTGATACGTCAGCGGCAACGAGCACTCGGCCTGCAACGCCAGCGCATCCGAATTGCGCAGACCTCTGGGCGTCACGACACAACCGGACGCCACCGGCTTGCCCGCCGCCGTACTCAACCCTGCCGATCTGGCGGCATGCAGCAACCCGGCGGCGACAGTCGTCTTGCCGACGTCAGTGTCGGTTCCGGTGATGAAATAGGCTGCGCTCATAAGGGTTTCTCCAACACGGCGTAGACCACCTGATAAGTCGCCGGCAAGCCCTGCGGCTGACGGAACTGCTCGTAGGCTTCGACCAGCCCCAGAATCCGTGCCCGACCGGTCAATCCACCCGGCCGACCGGGGTTCAGGTTATGCGCACCCAACGCCTTGAGTTCATGGGTCAGGCTGCGCACATCCGGGTAATGCAGCACATGCGGCCGGTTCTCCAGACAAACACTGCGCAAACCACTGGCCGCGCACAATTGCTCGTACCGGGCGAACTCGCGGAAGCGGTTGACGTGCACCAGGCCATCGACCTGACGCCAGCTGTCGCGCAATTCGTACAGCGTCCCTGCACAAAGACTAGCAAACGCAAAAATCCCCCCCGGTTTCAGCACCCGGAAGGCTTCGCTGAGTACCGCTTCGAAGTCCGCACACCACTGCACGGCGAGGCTGGAGAAGATCAGATCGCAGGTCGAATTCTGCAACGGCAGACGCTCGGCATCGCCAGCAATAAAGTGTGCGGCCCCACCCAACGGCCGGGCGTGATTGAGCATGCCCTCGGCGATGTCCAGCGCCAGCCCTTCCTTACCCGCAAAACGCTCGGCCAGCGCCCGAGTGAAATAACCCGTGCCACAGCCGAGATCCAGCCAGCGCGGCGGCAGAAAATCCACCGGCAGATGCTTCAACAACTGCGTACCAACATCACGCTGCAACTCGGCGACGCTGTCGTAGCTGGCCGCTGCGCGAGAAAATGACGCCGCGACCTGGCGCTTGTCAGGCAAGCCACCGGGCAGCGCCGCAAGAGACAAATCAGTCATCACCGCACTCACTTAAAAATGCCTGGATCGCACCGGCCACACCGTGAGGGTCTTCCAGAAGAAACGCATGGCTGGCCTGCTCGATCAGCCCGACCTCGACATCCGCCAGCAACGCGAACAACTCGCCCGCGGCTTCCGCCGGCACCAGCCCGTCCAGCCCACCAAACAGATGCAATTGCGGGCCTCGAAACACCTGCAAGGCATTGCGCGTATCGATCTGCGCCAGCAACTCCAAGCCAGCCATCATTGCCGCTGGCGAGGTATTCGGCGCACCGCCCAGCAACAGCCGCGACAGGCCGCGAGAGTCCTGCGCACCCTGAGCACACAACAGTGAAAACCGCTTGAGCGTCTGGCGTGGGTCAGCACTGCAACCGGCCAGAAACGCATCGAAGGTTTCCCCCGGCATCGCGCTCGGCCATTGCTCATGGGCAACAAAAGAAGGATTGCTCGCCAACGTCAGCAAGCCGCAGCAATGTTCGCCACGCCGCGCCGCCAGCTCCGAAGCCAACATACCGCCCAGGGACCAGCCACCCAGCCAGACATCCTGGGGAATGCGCTCATCGAGTTCGTCGAGCCAGTCCGCAGGATCGCTGGATTCCAGCTCTGGCAATGGTTCGATTTCCACCGTCAGGTGTTCGTCGAGTCCGCGCAGAGCCGCCGCCAGCGGCTCCAGCGGGGAAACCCCCAGGCCCCAACCGGGGAGCAGAATCAGTCGATCACGCATGGCTTGGCTCCGACTTGAGTTGGGCAAAGCAATCGGCCAGTCCTTCTAACAATAGTTGTACCTGCGCTTCACTGTGAGCGGCGGTCAGCGTGACCCGCAGCCGTGCACTGCCGGCAGGCACGGTCGGTGGACGGATCGCGGTGACCATCAGCCCGCGCTCGCGCAGCATCTGCGACAAACGCACGGCGCGACCGGCGTCGCCAATCATGATCGGCTGGATCGGCGTGAAGCTGTCCATCAGCTCCAGGCCGATCTGTTCGGCGCCGTGGCGGAACTGGCGGATCAACGTCTGCAGATGCTCGCGACGCCAGTGTTCGCTACGCAGCAACTCGAGACTCTTCAATGTTGCACAGGCCAGCGCCGGCGGCTGGCTGGTGGTGTAGATGTACGGGCGGGCGAACTGGATCAGGCTTTCGATCAACTCTTCACTGCCGGCCACGAACGCGCCAGCCGTGCCGAACGCTTTGCCGAGCGTGCCGACCAGCACCGGAACGTCTTCCTTGCTTAAACCGAAATGCTCGACGATGCCGCCACCGTTCGCGCCCAGCGGGCCGAAACCGTGGGCGTCATCGACCATCAGCCACGCGCCTTTGGCCTTGGTTTCCCGGGCCAGCGCCGGCAGGTCGGCGAGATCGCCGTCCATGCTGAACACGCCGTCGGTGACCACCAGTGTATTGCCGGTGGCCTTCTCCAGACGCTTGGCGAGACTGTCGGCGTCGTTATGCAGATAGCGATTGAACCGCGCGCCGGACAACAATCCGGCATCCAGCAACGAAGCATGATTGAGCCGGTCTTCCAGCACCGTGTCGCCCTGCCCGACCAGCGCCGTGACCGCACCGAGGTTGGCCATGTAGCCGGTGGTGAACAACAGCGCACGCGGCCGTCCGGTGAGGTCGGCCAGGGCTTCTTCCAGCGCGTGATGTGGGCCGCTATGGCCGATCACCAGATGCGACGCACCGCCGCCAACGCCCCAGCGCTCGGCGCCGGTGCGCCAGGCTTCGATCACTTGCGGGTGATTGGCCAGGCCCAGGTAATCATTGTTGCAGAACGCCAGCAACGGCTGACCGTCGACCACCACTTGCGGCCCTTGTGGGCTTTCAAGCAGCGGGCGCTGGCGATAGAGATTTTCGGCACGACGGGCAGCAAGGCGTGCGGCGAGATCGAAAGACATGCAAGCCTCACGGGTGGCAAATGAATCAGCAGGCGCTACCCGAGGCAGCGCCTGAGAGAACGGGCGATCAGACCGCCGCGTTGTAGAACTGCTCGCTGCTCTTCTGCTCCACCAGCGCCTGCTCGATGGCGGCCTGGTGCACTTCGTCGGCATGTTCTTCGCGGGCTTCCGGCTGAATGCCCAGACGCGCGAACAGTTGCATGTCCTTGTCAGCCTGCGGGTTGGCAGTGGTCAGCAGTTTGTCGCCGTAGAAAATCGAGTTGGCGCCGGCGAAGAACGCCAGGGCCTGCATCTGCTCGTTCATCGCTTCGCGGCCGGCGGACAGTCGCACGTGGGATTGCGGCATGAGAATCCGCGCCACGGCGAGCATGCGGATGAAATCGAACGGATCGACGTCATCGGCGTTTTCCAACGGCGTGCCGGCAACTTTCACCAGCATGTTGATCGGCACCGACTCCGGATGCTCCGGCAGGTTGGCCAGTTGTATCAGCAGGTTCGCGCGGTCATCGAGAGACTCGCCCATGCCGAGGATGCCGCCGGAGCAGATCTTCATCCCCGACTCACGCACGTAGGCCAGAGTCTGCAGACGCTCGCTGTAAGTGCGGGTGGTGATGATGCTGCCGTAGAACTCCGGCGAGGTGTCGAGGTTGTGGTTGTAGTAGTCCAGCCCGGCCTTGGCCAGCGCTTCGGTCTGGTCCTGATCGAGACGACCGAGGGTCATGCAGGTTTCCAGGCCCATGGCCTTCACGCCTTCGACCATTTTCAACACGTAAGGCATGTCCTTGGCCGACGGGTGCTTCCACGCCGCGCCCATGCAGAAACGGGTCGAGCCGATGGCCTTGGCGCGGGCAGCCTCTTCGAGGACTTTCTGCACTTCCATCAGCTTTTCTTTTTCCAGACCGGTGTTGTAGTGACCGGACTGCGGACAGTATTTGCAATCTTCCGGGCAGGCGCCGGTCTTGATCGACAGCAGAGTGGAAACCTGGACGCGGTTGGCGTCGAAATGCGCGCGGTGCACCGTCTGCGCCTGGAACAGCAAGTCGTTGAACGGCTGAACGAAGAGTGCTTTGACTTCGGCCAAAGACCAGTCGTGACGCAGGGTGGCAGTGGTGCTGGCGCTCATGGGCGATTCCTTGGTTATGCTTGGCTTGCGCCTGGGGAAACGGAATACCCACAGGCACGACACGGATGTTCGGCATATTTAAGGAAGAGCCATGCACTGTCAACCATATCAAGATAGAACGGTTTACATCTGGTTAAATAATAACCACACCTGTTTGGTTTGCGATGAGCCGGCGGAAACCGAAACACCCCTCTGCGTAGCCTGCGAAACCGATTTGCCCTGGCTTGGCGATCAATGCATGACTTGCGCATTGCCGCTGCCGGCCGCAGGCCTGACGTGCGGCGGCTGCCTCAAGGACCCGCCCGCCTTCGAACACGTCGTGGTGCCCTGGTCCTACGGCTTCCCGGTGGACAGCCTGATCACCCGCTTCAAGCACAACGCGAAATGGCCGTTTGGCCGCCTGCTCGGCGAAGTTCTCGGGCAGTTCCTGCAACATCGCTTCGACGAAGGCCTGCCACGCCCGGACGCCTTGTTACCGGTGCCATTGGCGAACAAGCGTCTGCGCCAGCGTGGATTCAATCAGGCCGCAATGCTGGCGCGGTGGCTCGGCAAACAACTGGATCTGCCCTGTGAAGAAAATGTCCTGCGCCGAATTCAGGACACCAGCGCCCAGCAGGTACTCGACGCCAGGGCGCGCAAACTCAATCTGCGCAACGCCTTCGAACGGGTGCCGGACGCTGATGTACGAGGCCGGCACTTGGCCTTGGTCGATGATGTGCTGACCACCGGCGCCACCGCCCAGGCATTGGCCCGGCTGCTGGTGGACGCGGGCGCCGCGCGGGTCGACGTCTACTGCCTGGCCCGAACACCGAAACCTGGCGACGCGGCTTGACTCACACACGCCAAGCGGCCAACTTCCTCCACCATCAACCCAGCACAAAGCACCCGACATGTCCTTGCCTTCCCTGTTGTCCCAGCACATCGTCCGCCGCCCGCAGCGCATCGCCCTGCTGCAACACATTGCCGAACAGGGCTCGATCACCCGCGCCGCCAAAAGCGCGGGCCTGAGTTACAAGGCGGCGTGGGATGCCATCGATGAGCTGAACAATCTTGCGCAGAAACCCTTGGTCGAGCGGGCGGTGGGCGGCAAGGGCGGCGGTGGCGCCAAACTGTCCAGCGAAGGCGAGCGGGTGCTGCGTCTTTATCAGAAGCTGCAAGCCTTGCAGGCGCAGGTGCTGGAAGCCGCCGAAGACGCCAGCGACCTGGATCTGCTCGGGCGTTTGATGCTCCGGACCAGCGCCCGCAATCAGTTGCACGGCAAAGTCGTGGCAATCGAGGGTCAGGGTCGCAACGACCGGATCCGCCTGGAACTGGCCGAAGGCCTGTGCATCGACGCACAGATCACCCACGACAGTACTGTGCATCTGGAGCTTCAAGCAGGCACCGAAGTAGTGGCGCTGATCAAGGCCGGATGGCTCGAACTGTTGGGCCGCGGGCAGACTGCAACATCCGGTCACAATCTTCTCGAGGGCACCATCGAGGCGATTCTCGATGCCGAGGACGGGCCGAGCGAAGTGCGCATTGCCCTGCCCAATGGCCAGATACTCTGCGCTCTGGCTGAGCCACTGCACCTGCGCACCAACGGCCTGACCCTCGAACAACCGGTGCAAGTGCAGTTCTCGCCGTCCAATGTGCTGATAGGCACACCGCTCTAGCCCGGTTCCCTGCAACAAAAGCGTCATCGCCTCTCATTAAGGTGGCTGCCAAAACCAAGCAGGGAGCCTGATGTGAGCCTATTAGAAGAAAACCAATCCACTGACCTGGAAAAAATGGTCGGCCTGAGCCGTCGCGGTTTCATCGGTGCCGGTGCGTTGTGCGGCGCGGCGATGTTCCTCGGCGGCAGCCTGTTGAGCCGCAGTGCACTGGCCACGGGTGTCAGCGCCGGCAACAGCCGTCTGCTCGGCTTCGACAGCATTCCGGCCGCCACCACCGACGTCATCAGCCTGCCCAAGGGCTACAAGTCGTCGGTGCTGATCAGTTGGGGCCAGCCCCTGCACAAGAACGGCCCGGCCTTTGACCCGAGCGGCAACGGCACCGCGGCTGCACAGGAAGTGCAGTTCGGCGACAACAACGACGGCATGAGCCTCTTCGCCTTCCCGGACGACAAAAATCGCGCCCTGATGGCGATCAACAACGAATACACCAACTACCGCTACCTCTACCCCCATGGCGGCCAGCCGCAATCGGCGGAAGACGTGCGCAAGGCACTGGCCTGCGAAGGCGTGTCGGTGATTGAAGTGGCGCGCAAGAATGGCCAGTGGCAGTTCGTTCAGGGCTCGCGCTACAACCGCCGCATCCACGGCAACTCACCGCTGCGTATCAGCGGCCCGGCCGCCGGCCACGCGCTGCTGAAAACCAGCGCCGACCCACACGGCAAGAAAGTCCTCGGCACCTTCCAGAACTGTGCCAACGGCAAGACGCCGTGGGGCACTTACCTGACCTGCGAAGAGAACTTCACCGACTGCTTCGGCAGCAGCAACGCCCAGCAGCAGTTCGACCCGGCGCAGAAACGCTACGGCGTGTCGGCCGCCAGCCGCGAGATCAACTGGCACCCGTTCGATCCGCGTTTCGACATGGCGAAGAACCCGAACGAACTCAACCGTCACGGGTGGGTGGTGGAAATCGACCCGTTCGACCCGCAATCGACGCCGGTCAAACGCACCGCGCTCGGTCGCTTCAAACATGAAAACGCTGCCCTGGCCGAGACCGACGACGGTCGTGCCGTGGTGTATATGGGCGACGACGAACGCGGCGAGTTCATCTACAAGTTCGTCAGCCGCGACCGCATCAACCACCGCAACGCCAAAGCCAACCGCGACATCCTCGATCACGGCACTTTGTACGTGGCGAAATTCGACGCGGGCGACGGCAACCCCGACCACCCGAAAGGCCAGGGCCAGTGGATAGAACTGACTCACGGCAAGAACGGCATCGATGCCAGCAGTGGTTTCGCCGATCAGGCCGAAGTGCTGATTCATGCACGTCTGGCGGCCAGTGTGGTCGGTGCCACGCGTATGGACCGTCCGGAATGGATCGTGGTCAGCCCCAAAGACGGCCAGGTTTATTGCACCCTCACCAACAACGCCAAGCGCGGCGAAGACGGACAACCGGTGGGCGGCCCGAACCCGCGCGAGAAGAACGTCTACGGGCAGATCCTGCGCTGGCGCACCGACCGCGACGATCACGGCTCCAAAACCTTCGCCTGGGATCTGTTCGTGGTGGCCGGCAACCCGAGCGTGCACGCCGGCACGCCGAAGGGCGGTTCGTCGAATATCACCCCGCAAAACATGTTCAACAGCCCGGACGGCCTGGGTTTCGACAAGGCTGGCCGACTGTGGATTCTCACCGATGGTGATTCGAGCAACGCCGGTGACTTTGCCGGAATGGGCAACAACCAGATGCTCTGCGCCGATCCCAAGACTGGCGAAATTCGCCGGTTCATGGTCGGGCCGATCGGTTGCGAAGTCACCGGGATCAGTTTCTCGCCGGATCAGAAAACCCTGTTCGTCGGGATTCAGCATCCGGGCGAGAACGGCGGCTCGACCTTCCCCGAGCATTTGCCGAACGGCAAGCCGCGCTCTTCGGTGATGGCGATTACCCGTGAGGATGGCGGGATCGTCGGCGCCTGATACGGCAGCGGTCAGGTCGTTCCCGCGTTCTGCGCGGGAACGATCCCCTCAAGACACCCTGTCTGCGCTACCATGCTGGGCCGGACGCGGCAGCCTGCTGCGCGCAGGAGTCAGCATGGCCCACCCGTTTGAAACCCTCACCCCAGACCTCGTGCTCGATGCCGTCGAAAGCATCGGCTTTCTGAGCGACGCGCGCATTCTGGCGCTCAACAGTTACGAAAACCGCGTCTATCAGGTCGGCATCGAAGACTCCGAGCCGCTGATCGCCAAGTTCTATCGCCCGCAGCGCTGGACCAACGAGGCCATTCTCGAAGAACACCAGTTCACCTTCGAACTGGCCGACGTCGAGATCCCGGTGGTGGCGCCACTTATCCACAACGGCCAGACCCTGCACGAACACGCCGGTTTCCGCTTCACCCTGTTTCCCCGTCGCGGTGGCCGAGCGCCGGAGCCAGGCAATCTCGATCAGTTGTATCGCCTCGGCCAGTTGCTGGGGCGCATGCACGCGGTCGGCGGAACCAAACCGTTCGAACACCGCGAAGCGTTGGCTGTGAAGAACTTCGGCCATGCGTCGCTTGCCACTTTGCTGGAAGGCAACTTCATTCCGAAAAGCCTGTTGCCGGCTTATGAGTCGGTCGCCCGTGACCTGCTCAAACGCGTGGAAGACGTCTATGCCGCCACGCCGCACCAGAACATCCGCATGCACGGCGACTGTCACCCCGGCAACATGATGTGCCGCGACGAAATGTTCCACATCGTCGACCTCGACGACTGCCGCATGGGCCCGGCGGTGCAGGACATCTGGATGATGCTCGCCGGCGACCGTCAGGAATGTCTCGGACAACTGTCGGAATTGATGGATGGCTACAACGAATTCCACGATTTCAACCCGCGCGAACTGGCGTTGATCGAACCGCTGCGCGCCCTGCGCCTGATGCACTACAGCGCCTGGCTGGCCCGACGCTGGGATGATCCGGCGTTCCCTCACAGTTTTCCGTGGTTCGGCACGGAGCGGTATTGGGGCGATCAGGTACTGGCGTTGCGTGAACAACTGGCGGCGTTGAATGAAGAGCCGTTGAAGCTTTTCTGACACGACACGTCTATACAACTGCCCGTACAATCGCTGCTTTGTTAGTTGCCTAAGCAAGGATTCTGCATGCAAGCCGCCAACCCGCGTCGCGGGTACATTCTGGGCCTGAGTGCCTACATCATCTGGGGACTGTTCCCGCTCTACTTCAAAGCCATCGCCGAAGTACCGGCGGTAGAAATCATCATCCACCGGGTGTTGTGGTCGGCGCTGTTCGGCGCGCTGCTGCTGATGGTCTGGAAGCATCCGGGCTGGTGGCAGGAGTTGCGCGACAACCCGAAACGCCTGGCGATTCTCGCACTCAGTGGCACCTTGATCGCGGCCAACTGGCTGACTTATGTCTGGTCGGTGAACAATGGCCGGATGCTGGAAGCGAGCCTCGGTTATTACATCAACCCGTTGGTGAACGTGCTGCTGGGTATGCTGATCCTCGGCGAACGCCTGCGCCGCATGCAGTGGCTGGCGGTCGGTCTGGCGGCGGTCGGCGTTGCGCAGCAGGTGTGGCAGGTCGGTAGTCTGCCGTGGGTGTCGCTGGTGCTGGCGCTGACCTTCGGTTTCTACGGCTTGATCCGCAAGCAGGCGCCGGTCAAGGCACTGCCAGGGCTGGTGGTGGAAACCTGGATGCTGGTGCCGATCGCCATTGCATGGTTGCTGTTCAATCCGACTGCAACCAGCGCACAGGCCGCGTTCTGGACCACCTCCGAAGCCTGGTGGCTGGTCGCTGCAGGTCCGGTGACGCTGGTGCCATTGGTATGCTTCAACGCGGCCACTCGGCATTTGCCCTACACCACGATCGGATTCCTGCAATACCTGGCGCCAACGCTGGTGCTGTTGCAGGCGGTGCTGCTGTTCGGTGAGCAGCTGTCGTCCAGCACGCTGATCGCGTTCATGTTTATCTGGGCCGGTCTTGCGGTGTACAGCGTCGATGCCTGGCTGAGCCTGCGCCGCCGCAGCTGATCAAAAAACGCACAAATCTCCACAGGCCACGGTTCTCGTGGCCTGTATCGTTCCTTCCCAAGCTTATCCACAGCGTGATCCCCGCCGTTTGTGCGCAAGTCACTGAATGCTGGCGGTTTTTTGATCAATCCACGCCAAGCCACGGCGGGCTTGGCCTGGCGGTCAGTCTCTACAGGTTATCCACAGGCAGGTGCACGTTAAAACTGGATAACCCGATCCGTCTTCACACGTCGGTGCGCAGTACCAAATCCACCATCAAGTCATCAGCCAGAGTTTCCAGGCGCGATTGCAGCACATCCAGCGACAGGGTCAGCGGCACCGCCAGAATGGCTTCGGCGTGGAACAGCGGCTCGCTGCTCATCGGCGCCGGCCGTACTTCGGTCACCAGCCGTTCGAGGTTCACGCCCTGCTCGCTCAGCAGCCGGGTGATGTCGCGCACGATGCCCGGACGATCATTGCCCACCAGTTCCATGGCGATCGGCTTCCAGGTGCAGGCCTGTTCGATACCGCTTTCGGCGACCAGCACACGAATGCCATGGGCCGACAAAGCTTGTAGGGCATCGACTAATTCGTCGTAAGCCTCCGCTGGCACAGCGACCCGCAGAATCCCGGCGAACTGCCCGGACATCCGCGACATGCGGCTTTCCAGCCAGTTGCCGCCGTGTTCGGCGATACATTGGGCGATGCGCTCGACCTGCCCGGGCTTGTCCGGAGCAAAGACAGTCAGTACGAGATGATTCATGGCGCAGCCCTCTTGTCATGACTCTTGTTATAGAAAAGCAAGTATAGGCAAGCGTTCGACGGACGCCTCAGACGCTCGAAATCACGAATCGTGTACAACTTTTTATATTTAACTGGAACAATCCATTGGTTTTTTGAGAACATCCCGTTCCGCGCCGTGACCGCAATGCGTCATGGGGTCGCAGAACGACGTAATTAGTCTGATTTTCACAACCGCAACTCATCATGTAGTATGCCGCAGCGCGCACTACATAACGTTGGTTCGATGTCTGCCCAAGGCACGTTCGCAACCCTGAAAGCCCTGTCAGCAAGGCCCCCAAGCCGTTGATTGGTCCCAGCCCAGCCGCCAGCGATGGCATGTACTGGTCGAGGGGTTTGTGGTTTAAATGGCCAGAGGCTTCATTGTTAAATTGAAGAGCTGAAAAGCGAAATAGCTGAGCAGAGTGAGGCAAGCAATGACTGAACACGTTCAAGTCGGTGGCCTGCAGGTCGCCAAAGTCCTGTTCGACTTCGTGAACAACGAAGCCATTCCCGGTACCGGCCTCACCGCCGAAAAATTCTGGGAAGGTGCCGACAAGGTCATTCACGACCTGGCGCCGAAGAACAAAGCCCTACTCGCCAAACGCGATGACTTCCAGGCTCGTATCGATGGCTGGCACCAGAGCCGTGCCGGTCAGCCACACGACGCCGTGGCCTATAAAGCCTTCCTGCAAGAGATCGGTTATCTGCTGCCAGAAGCGGCTGATTTCCAGGCAACGACGCAAAACGTCGATGACGAAATCGCCCGTACCGCCGGCCCGCAACTCGTGGTTCCGGTGATGAACGCCCGCTTCGCCCTCAATGCCTCGAACGCCCGCTGGGGTTCGCTGTACGACGCCCTGTACGGCACCGACGCCATCAGCGAAGCCGGTGGTGCGGAAAAAGGCAAAGGCTACAACAAGGTGCGTGGCGACAAAGTCATCGCCTTCGCCCGTGCGTTCCTAGACGAAGCGGCGCCACTGGCAGCCGGCTCCCACGTCGATTCCACCGGCTACAAGATTGCTGACGGCAAACTGGTCGTTACCCTCAAGGGCGGCAGCACCAGCGGCCTGCGCAACGACGCACAGCTGATCGGCTTCCAGGGCGATGCCAATGCGCCGATCGCGATCCTGCTGAAGAACAACGGTCTGCATTTCGAAATCCAGATCGACGCCAGCACTCCGGTTGGCCAGACCGACGCCGCCGGCGTCAAAGACATCCTGATGGAAGCGGCACTGACCACCATCATGGACTGCGAAGACTCCGTGGCTGCCGTCGATGCCGACGACAAGGTTGTGATTTACCGCAACTGGCTCGGCCTGATGAAGGGCGATCTGGCGGAGTCCGTGTCCAAGGGCGGCCAGACCTTCACTCGCACCATGAACCCGGATCGCACCTATACCAAGGTCGACGGCAGTGAACTGACCCTGCACGGCCGCTCGCTGTTGTTCGTACGTAACGTCGGTCACCTGATGACCATCGACGCGATCCTCGACAAGCATGGCAACGAAGTGCCGGAAGGCATCCTCGACGGCCTGGTGACGTGCCTGGCGGCGATGCACAACCTGAGCGGCAACACTTCGCGCAAGAACACCCGCACCGGTTCCGTGTACATCGTCAAACCGAAGATGCATGGCCCGGAAGAAGCGGCGTTCACCAACGAACTGTTCGGTCGCATCGAAGACGTGCTGGGCCTCAAGCGCAACACCCTGAAAGTCGGGATCATGGACGAGGAGCGCCGCACCACGGTCAACCTCAAGGCCTGCATCCAGGCGGCCAGCGAGCGCGTGGTGTTCATCAACACCGGTTTCCTCGACCGCACCGGCGACGAAATCCACACCTCCATGGAAGCCGGCCCGATGGTGCGCAAGGCTGACATGAAGGCCGAAAAATGGATCGGCGCCTACGAAAACTGGAACGTCGATATCGGTCTGAGCACCGGCCTGCAAGGCCGTGCGCAAATCGGTAAAGGCATGTGGGCGATGCCCGACCTGATGGCGGCGATGCTGGAGCAGAAAATCGCTCACCCGCTGGCCGGCGCCAACACCGCCTGGGTGCCATCGCCGACCGCCGCTGCGCTGCACGCGCTGCACTATCACAAGGTCGACGTGTTCGCCCGTCAGGCCGAGTTGGCCAAACGCGCCCGCGCTTCGGTCGATGACATCCTGACCATCCCGCTGGCGGTCAACCCGAACTGGACGCCGGAGCAGATCAAGAACGAACTGGACAACAACGCCCAGGGCATTCTCGGTTACGTAGTGCGCTGGATCGACCAGGGCGTCGGTTGCTCGAAAGTGCCGGACATCAATGATGTCGGCCTGATGGAAGACCGTGCGACGCTGCGTATCTCCAGCCAGCACATCGCCAACTGGCTGCGCCACGGCATCGTGACCGAAGCGCAAGTGATGGAAAGCCTCAAGCGCATGGCGCCGGTGGTTGACCGTCAGAACGCCAACGACCCGTTGTACCGTCCGCTGGCACCGAACTTCGACAGCAACATCGCTTTCCAGGCGGCGGTCGAACTCGTGATCGAAGGCACCAAGCAGCCGAACGGCTACACCGAGCCGGTACTGCACCGTCGTCGCCGCGAGTTCAAGGCTGCCAACGGCCTGTAAACCTGCTCTGATGCCGGACATGAAAAAGCCCTGATCTTTTGATCAGGGCTTTTTTGTTCGTGATGTATGTCTGAGTTTTGAGTAGGGCTTGAGATCCATCCCCCCTCACCCCAGCCCTCTCCCCCCAAAGGGGGCGAGGGGGAAAGGGAGCAGATCGGGGGCTTTTCAGATTTTGAGTTCAGCTCAATATTTCAGGTCGGTGAAACTCGCACAAACCCCGCAGTCAGTCCCCTCTCCCTCCGGGCGGTCCGACGCTTCGGGAGGGTTAGGGTGAGGGGGCTTTGGCGTCAGGCTCAATCCCCAACTCATGTTTGACCAGCCCCAGCAACTTCGCCGTATCAATCGGCTTAAGCAGAAAGTCCACCACGCTCAAATGCATCGCCGCAATCGCATCCTTCACGTCGGCATCGCCAGAAACAATGATGATCGGCATCGCCGCCCGCACCGATTCGCGTACCTGGCGAATCAGTTCCAGACCATCGACATGGCCCATCCGCAGATCCGTGATCACCAGCCCGATTGAAGGTTTTTCCTCGATCATCTTGAGCGCGGATTCACCGCTGGCTGCGGTCATGCAACGAATGCCGTCCAACCCGAGAATCTCCGACAACAGCTCCCGGGCGTCCTTGTCGTCATCGACGATCAATACACGCTGCGGTGGCAAATCGGGTTCGAGCATTACAGCGCTGAGCGCTTCCCGCTCGGCGTCGCTCAAAATATCGTGGTCGGACATGGCGTTCTCTACGTTTTCAAATCGATCCCCTGGCACAGTGGTCAGACATCGCTGGGCAGAGCTTCAATGTGCACTTCGTCGGATTTTTTTCCAAGGGGCGAACCGGATAATTTCTGACTGATTGCGTAGGGTATTTCCGAAAATCACCCAACGGCACGCCAAACCTAGACTTACGTCCAATGGGCACCCCGCGCGATGGGGTCGACCATGGCTGCAACGATCCGACAACAACAATTCGAAAAAGACTGCGGTAATGGTTATGAGTAAAGCGGACGCCTTCACCCAGGCAGGGAAAACCGCGGTGTTGCAGAACATTCAGGGCACATTGCAATTCCTCCAGCGCTTCCCCCCTTTCAATCAGATGGAACACGCCCACCTGGCCTACCTGGTGGAGCAATGTCAGCTGCGCTTCTACGGTCAGGGCGAAAGCATCATCAAACCCGCCGACGGGCCGGTCGAACACTTCTACATCGTCAAGCAGGGCCGGGTGGTCGGCGAGCGACCGCACACGGCCAAGGGCGGCACCGAAACCACGTTTGAAATCACCACCGGCGAGTGTTTCCCCCTGGCCGCGCTGCTCGGTGAACGGGCGACCCGCACCGAACATCTGGCAGGCGAAGACACGTTTTGCCTGCAACTGAACAAACTGGCGTTCATCAAGCTGTTCGCCCTCTCCAACACCTTCCGCGATTTCGCCCTGCGCGGAGTCAGCAGCCTGCTGGATCAGGTCAACCAGCAGGTCCAGCAGAAAGCCGTGGAAACCCTCGGCACCCAATATTCGCTGAACACCCGCCTGGGCGAATTGGCCATGCGCCATCCAGTCACCTGCAGCCCGGCCACACCGCTGCGCGAAGCGGTGAAGCTGATGCATGAGCAACAGGTCGGCAGCATCGTCGCAGTGGATGAGCACAAGACGCCGTTGGGGATTTTCACCCTGCGTGACCTAAGGCATGTGGTGGCGGAAGGTGTCGGCGACTTCAATGAACCGATCGAACGCCACATGACGCCCTCGCCGTTCTATCTGTCGCCGGATCACAGCGCCTTCGACGCGGCGATCGCGATGACCGAGCGGCACATCGCCCACGTCTGTCTGGTCAAGGATCAACGTTTGTGCGGCGTGGTCTCCGAGCGCGATCTGTTCTCGCTGCAACGGGTCGATCTGGTGCACCTGGCGCGTACCATCCGCAGTGCCCAGCGGGTTGAGCAACTGGTGACCCTGCGTGGCGAGATCGGCCAACTGGTGGAGCGCATGTTGGCTCACGGTGCGTCCTCGACCCAGATCACCCACATCATTACCTTGCTCAATGATCACACCGTGTGCCGGGTGATCGAACTGACCCTCGCCGAGAAAGGCGACCCCGGCGTGCCGTTCAGTTGGCTGTGCTTCGGCAGCGAAGGCCGGCGTGAGCAGACCCTGCACACCGATCAGGACAACGGCATTTTGTTCGATGCGCGGGATGCGGCCCATGCGGCGGAGATTCGCGGCAAGTTGCTGCCCATCGCCCAGCAGATCAATAACAGCCTGGCGCAATGCGGCTTCACCCTGTGCAAGGGCAACGTCATGGCCGGCAATCCGCAGTTGTGCCTGTCCCGCGCTGAATGGTCCCGGCGTTTTGCCGCGTTCATCCGCGAGGCGACGCCGGAAAACCTGCTGGGCTCAAGCATCTATTTCGATCTGCGGGTGGTCTGGGGCGATGAACAAGGTTGCGAGCAACTGCGTCGGGGGATTCTCGAACAGGTCGGCGACAATCGGTTGTTCCAGCGGATGATGGCCGAAAACGCCTTGCGAAACCGTCCGCCGGTGGGCCGTTTCCGTGAATTTGTGCTGACGAAAAAGAACGGCGAAAAAGCCACGCTGGACCTGAAAATCCAGGGCCTGACGCCATTTGTCGACGGAGCCCGACTGCTGGCTCTGGCCAACGGCATCGACGCCAACAATACCCTCGAACGTTTCCGCCAATTGGTAAATAAAGAAGTCATCGACCGACTGGATGGCGCCGCGTACGAAGAGGCTTACCACTTCATTCAGCAGACGCGCATGCAACAGCATCAACTCCAGACCCGGGAAAACCTGCCGTATTCGAACCGGGTCGATCCCGACAGCCTCAATCATCTGGACCGGCGCATCCTGCGTGAATCCCTGCGCCAGGCCCAGCGCCTGCAAAGCAGTCTGACCCTGCGGTATCAGCTATGAGCCTGTTCTCGTGGCTGCGTCCGGCCAGCCCGGTTCTGCCGGATGATCTGCGACAACGCCTGGCAAAACTGCCGGCGATCGGCGAGTTGAGCGAGTGCAGTCTGCGCGAACAGCGCTGGGTGGTGCTCGACCTGGAAACCACCGGGCTCAACCTTAACAAGGATCGGGTGCTGTCGATTGGCGCGGTGGTGATCGACGACGGTGCTATCGATTTCAGCCAGCAGTTCGAACGCACCCTGCAATGTCGCGAACTCAAACTCAGCCCCAGCGTGTTGATCCACGGGCTGGGGCCGAATGCGATTGCTGCCGGCAGCGAGCCGGCAGAAGCATTGCTCGAACTGCTGGAGTTCATTGGCGAAAGTCCGGTGCTGGCGTTTCATGCACCGTTCGATCAGCACATGCTGGGCCGGGCGGTGAAAGAACATTTGGGACACAAGCTGCAGCAAGTGTTTCTGGATGTCGCCGACATTGCACCGCTGGTGTGCCCGCAGGCGCACATCCGCGAGGCAGGGCTGGACGAGTGGATCGACTGGTTCAAGCTCGAAGTATTCGAGCGCCACCACGCCAGCGCCGACGCACTGGCTACGGCGGAGCTGGCGTTGATCCTGTTCAGCCGGGCGCGTCAGCAGCAGATTCACAGCCCATTGAATTTGCAGCAACGCCTGAGCCAGTGGAAGCGTCGTCAGCAGACGCATTCGTTCTGAGCCCCGGGTTGTCGCCCGACAACCCGACCGGTGGCCAATTGCTAACCATTCCCACCTCTGCCACAATCGCGAACAATTCTCGTTGGTTAACATTTCCCAGTCGGTGTTTTCGTGTCGTCAGCCCAAAGCCCTCACAGTGAGCTCGTCGGTGCGTTGTATCGCGACCATCGCGGCTGGCTGCTGGGCTGGCTACGCCGCAATGTGACCTGTCCGCAACGTGCCGAAGACCTGAGTCAGGACACCTTCGTCCGTCTGCTTGGTCGCGAGGAACTGCTGACGCCCCGCGAACCCCGTGCCTTTCTGGTGGCGATCGCCAAGGGTCTGCTGTTCGACTACTTCCGCCGCGCCGCCCTGGAACAGGCCTATCTCGCCGAACTGATGCTGATTCCCGAAGGCGAGCAGCCGTCGGTCGAAGAGCAGCAACTGATTCTCGAAGACCTCAAAGCCATCGACCGAATGCTCGGCCAACTGTCGACCAAGGCCCGCGCCGCATTCCTTTATAACCGTCTCGACGGCCTGACCCATGCCGAGATCGCCGACAAACTCGGCGTGTCGGTGCCGCGCGTGCGCCAGTACCTGGCCCAGGGCATCCGCCAGTGCTACATCGCCCTGTACGGTGAGCCGACATGAATCCGGCCAGTTCCCGACCGGTGCCGGCTCATGTGTTGGACGCGGCGATTGCCTGGCAATTGACCCTCGATTCCAGCACGCCACTGGAGCGCGAAGAATTCGCCAAATGGCACGCCGCCAACGAAGAACACGCCCGGGCCTGGCGCCAGCTGGGCATGCTCGACCAGCGTTTCAGCCTGGCCAACGGCCCGGCCCGCACCGCGTTGCTGCAATCGCGCGAAGGCATCCGTCGCCGAGTGCGCAAGCTCGGCAGTGGTCTGGCCAGCGTTGTCGTGGTAGTCGGTCTGTCGCTGCTTGCTGCAGAACACTATCTGCCGCTGGATTACTGGTTCGCCGATCAGCGCACGGCCACCGGTGAACAACGCACCGTACGGCTGGCGGACGGCACCGTGGTCAATCTCAACACCCACAGCGCGGTGGATGTGCGATTCGATGACAAGCAACGGCTGATCGTGTTGCAGGAAGGCGAAATCCTCATCGAGACCGGTCATGGCGATGCGCGACCGTTCATCGTCGAAACCCGCGAAGGCCACATGCGTGCGCTGGGCACGCGGTTTCTGGTCAAGCGCGAAGAACAGGGCACGCGCCTGAGCGTGTTGCAGTCGGCCGTCGCGGCGCACCCGCAATCCGATCCGCAGGAACAGATCCTGCGTGAAGGCCAGCAGGTGCTGATCCGCAACAACGGGCTGGACGCAGTCGTCGCGCTCAACCCCGGCGCCGATGCCTGGACGCGCGGCATGCTGGTGGTGGACAACGCCCGCCTGGAAGATCTGGTGAATGAACTCGGTCGCTACCGTCGCGGGCATCTGGGTATTACCCGGGAAGTCGCTGACTTGCGCATCACCGGCAGCTTTCCGCTGCACGATACCGACAAGGCACTGAGCGCCCTGCTGCCGACCCTGCCGGTGCAGATCGAGCAGCACACGCCGTGGTGGGTCACCGTGGCCAAGGCTGATCCGAAGCCCTGATCTTCTGCCATGACGCAGGCCATTTCGCGTTAATGGAAATTATTTTCCTCCAGCCCTATCACTTTTCGATTCTCGTTCGGCACACAGGCAATTGAGAAATATTTCCATTCAGGAGCCGCCGTATGTCCCGTTCGCTAGACACCTTGTTGCGCCCCAGTTTGCTGGCGGTCGCCATTGCCCTCTGCACCCCGCTGGCCAGCAGCCAACTGATCGCCGCTGAACAGGCGTCGAGCGTACGCGCCTACAACCTGCCGGCCGCGCCGCTGTCCACCACCCTGAACCAGATCGCCAGCCAGGGCGGCCTCACGCTGTCGCTGAATCCGTCGCTGGCGGCGGGCAAGACCTCGGCACCGGTCAACGGCCAATATGACGCCGCAGGTGCACTGAGCGCTGCCCTGCGTGGCACCGGCCTGCAACTGGAGCAGAGCAGCACCGGCACTTACACCCTGATCCCCGTGCCGGAAGGTGTAATGGCCCTGCCGGAGACTTCGGTGATCGGTGTGGAAAACACTGAAAGCGCCTGGGGCCCGGTCGAAGGCTATACCGCCACCCGTACCGCCGCCGGCACCAAGACCGACACCGCGCTGGTCGAAGCGCCGCGTTCGATCTCCGTCGCCACCCGCCAGCAGATGGACGACCGCAGCGTGCACAGCCTCGATGACGCCGTGCGCTACATGCCGGGCATCACCGCCAGCAGCTACGGCAGCGACACCCGCGCCGACTGGCTGCGCGTGCGTGGCTTCGAACCGACTCAATTCCTCGACGGCCTGCCGCTGCCAAAAGGCGTGTACGCCAACCCGAAACAGGAAACCTGGAACCTCGACCGCCTCGCCCTGCTGCGCGGCCCGGCCTCGTCGGTTTACGGCCAGACCCCGCCGGGCGGCCTGCTGGACATGGTCAGCCGCCGCCCAAGCGATGTGCAGAGCAGCGAAATCCAGTTGCAGTACGGCAGCGACAACCACCGTCAGATCAACTTCGCCAGCACCGGCAAGATCGACGACGCCGGGCAGTTTCTCTACGGCCTCAGCGGCGTGGTACGCGACAGTGGCACGCAGGTCGATCACGTCGACAACAAGCGCTACAACATCGCGCCGAGCCTGACCTGGAACATCGACGACGACACCAAATTCACCCTGCTGACCCAGTTCACTCGCGACGATACCGGCATCACCAGCCAGTTCCTGCCGGTGCAGGGCACCAAGATCGACATGCCGTTCGGCAAGGTTTCCCACCACAAGAATCTCGGCGATCCGGACTGGGAATACTACGACCGCACCTACTACGCGCTCGGTTATGCCTTCGAACATCGCCTGAACGATGTGTGGCAGTTCAAGCAGAACCTGCGTTACACCAAGTCGGATCTGTCGTTCCAGAGCCTGACCCCGGGTTCGTACCCGTACACCCAGGTGGACAACGCTGGGAACGTCGGGCGCACCAGCACCAGTGTCGAAGAGGACATCAGCCAGTTCGCCGTCGACAACAACTTCCAGGCCGACTTCGCCACCGGCGACATCCGCCACACCCTGCTGCTGGGTCTGGATCACCAGCGCAGCAACACCAACTACACCTCGATCTTCGGTGACGGTCTGACCACCAACGTGCTCAACCCGATCTACGGTCAACCGATCGTGCGTCCGGCGCGCTCCACTGCGTTCTACGACTACGACCAGAAGACCTACCAGACCGGTCTGTACGTACAGGATCAGATGGCCCTCGACCAATGGCGCCTGACCCTCGGTGGCCGTGAAGACTGGGTGCACACCGGTACGAAATTCATCAACAAGGCCGACGCCACAAACACCGACCGCGACAAGGCCTTCAGCGGCAACGCGGCACTGAGTTATGTGTTCGACTCGGGCTTCGTGCCGTACATTTCCTACGCCGAATCCTTCCAGCCCACCAGTGGCGCCGACGCGTCCTCCACTGAATCGCTCAAGCCGACCGAAGGCAAGCAGTGGGAACTGGGCATCAAGTACCAGCCGCCAGGCAGTAAGACCCTGCTGTCCGCCGCCGTGTATGACCTGACCCAGAAAAACGTCTCGGTAAGCTCCTTCGTCAACGGCGTATCGATCACCAGCCAGACCGGCGAAGTGAAAGTCAAAGGCCTGGAGCTGGAAGCCACCTCCGATGTCACCGAAAACCTGAAAGTCATCGCCGCCTACACCCTGGCCAAGTCCGAAGTGCAGAACGGCGTCGACAAAGGTAATCGCCTGCAACTGATGCCGAACCAACAAGCCTCGCTGTGGACCGATTACACCTGGCACAGCGGCATGCTCGACGGCTTCGGCATTGGTGGCGGCGTGCGCTATACCGGCAACACCTACGGCGACAAGGCCAACACCTGGCTGGGCAAGGCGGACGCCTACACCGTGTTCGATGCCAGCGTGCATTACGACCTCGGTCGCCTGGACAACAGCTTGAAGGGCGCATCGCTGGCCCTCAACGCCACCAACCTGTTCGACAAGGACTACATTTCCACCTGCGACAGCTTCTATTGCTACTACGGCGACCAGCGCAGCGTCGTCGCCAGCGCCACCTACAAGTGGTAAGCGCCTGAGCTGAAACAGGTCCTGCAACCAGGCCGTCCCTCGTGGACGGCTTTGGTGTTTTTGAAGGTCATGAAATGAAAAGTAAAACAATCCGTCGCTGGTCGTTCATCCACACCTGGACCAGCCTGATCTGCACCGTGTTTTTGCTGCTGTTGGCCCTGACCGGCCTGCCGCTGATTTTCCATCACGAGATCGAGCACCTGCTCGGTGACGCCCCGGTGGTGCGCGAGATGCCGGCCGACACGCCGCGCCTGAATCTGGCGCAACTGGTGCAGGCTGCCGAAGCTCATCGTCCCGGCGAAGTCGTGCAGTACTTCGGTTTCGAAGACGACGAGCCGAACACCGTGCTGACGATCATGGCGAAGACCGCCGGCACCGAGCCGAATTCCTCGCACACCTTCATGCTCGACGCACGCACCGGCGAAGCCCTGGAAACCCCGTCGGCCAATGGTGGCCTGATGCTGTTCATTCTGCGCCTGCACGTCGACATGTTTGCCGGTCTGCCGGGCAAGTTGCTGCTGGCGTTCATGGGTGTGCTGTTCGTGGTCGCGATCGTGTCCGGGACAGTGTTGTACCTGCCGTTCATGCGCCGTCTGGAGTTCGGCACCGTGCGCCGGGACAAATCCACCCGCCTGCGCTGGCTCGATCTGCACAACCTGATCGGCGTGGTGACCCTGACCTGGGCGCTGGTGGTCGGTGTCACCGGCGTGATCAGCGCCTGTGCGGATCTGATCATCGCGGCCTGGCGCAACGACTCCCTCAACGCCATGATCGCGCCCTACCGCGATGCCCCGCCGCTGACCCACCTTGCCCCGGCCACCCGACTGCTGGATATCGCCGGCGAAGTCGCACCTGACATGAAACCGGACTTCATCGCCTTCCCCGGCACCCGCTTCTCCAGCGAGCATCATTACTCGGTGTTCATGAAGGGCGGCACCCACCTGACTTCGCACTTGCTGACACCGGTGCTGATCGACGCCAGCAACCTCCAGGTCACGGCAGTCGCTGAACGACCGTGGTACATGGACGCCATGGGCATGTCGCAGCCACTGCACTTTGGCGACTACGGCGGCATGCCGATGAAAATCCTTTGGGCCACCCTTGATGTGCTGACCATCATCGTGCTCGGCAGCGGCGTGTACTTGTGGGTGGTGCGGCGCAAAGCAGCGAAAACAGCGCCGGAAACAGCGGAGGCTTCTGTATGAAACCGCGCCAGTCGAATTTCTGGAAAGTCTTCAGCACACCGCTGGTGATTGCGCTGCTCAGTGCGGCGGGGTTGTTCGCCGCGCTGCTGGGCGACGGAATCTGGGATGGCTTGAGCTGGATCGGTCTGGGTGTGCCAGCGGCACTCGCCTTGCGCGGTCTGTTGCAACGGCACTGAATGGCTTGAGCCTGACGGGTAACGCGCTATGCTGCCCGTTCATTGCCCTTGACCGAGACCCTGCCGATGTCCGCTCCCAGCATGACCCTGTTCCACAACACCCTGTCCCCGTTCGTGCGCAAAGTCATGGTGCTGTTGCACGAGACCGGCCAGCAGGATCGCGTTGCCTTGCAGGATTGCGTCCTGACGCCGGTCAGTCCCAACGCGGCGCTCAACGAAGACAACCCGCTGGGCAAGATCCCGGCCCTGCGCCTGGCCGATGGCAATGTCATCCATGACAGCCGGGTGATCCTCGACTACCTCGACCACCAGCACGTCGGCAACCCGCTGATCCCTCGCGACGGCTCGGCCCGGTGGCGGCGCCTGACCCTGGCCTCGATGGCCGACGGGATCATGGACGCCTCGGTAATGGTGCGTTACGAGCAAGTGCTGCGCGCCCCGGAAAAGCACTGGGACGAGTGGCTCGAGGCCCAGCGCGACAAGATCCGTCGCACCCTGGCGCTGCTGGAGCACGAAGCCATCGCCGAACTGACCTGCCATTTCGACGTGGCTTCGATCAGCGTGGCCTGTGCGCTGGGTTATCTGGATCTGCGCTTCCCGGATCTGGGCTGGCGTGAAGCCAACCCGCAACTGGCCAACTGGTACTTTGAAGTGAGCCAGCGACCGTCGATGATTGCGACGATGCCGAAGGTTTGACGCACCGGGCGGGAGGCAACGACGCAAAGATCAGCGTCATCAACACCTCCGCCTCCCGCTGCTCCTCACGCAACCCCACGAACCGGCTCATTGCACCGCTCCGAGATCAAACTCCAGCGGCTTGGCCGGTTTCTGCCCGACGCCGTACCAGTCCAGGTTACGGGTCAGCACCATGAACACACCCAGCAGGCCGAACAACAGCAGCGAGCCCATCAGCAGCGCGTAATCCTCGGCGCTGAGCAAGCCGTAGAGCAAGCCATACAACGCCGCCAGCCCCACCGAAAAACTCAAGCCGTGGCGCACGCTGCGCAGCACGTGGCAGACATAAAAACCGATCAGCAACACACAACCACTGGCCGATAGCAGATACGCCAGGGCAAACCCGATGTGTTCCGACAGCGACAGCAACAACAGGTAGAAGAACGCCAGCGCCACACCCACCAGCGCGTATTGCACCGGGTGCACCGCCAGGCTTTTCAGCACCTCGAACAGGAAGAAACCGGCGAACGTCAGGACAATGAACAACAGCGCATACTTGATCGCCCGGTCACTCTTCAGGTACTGATCCACCGGATCAATGAAGCTCACCCCGAAGCTGCGGCCGTTGAACGCCTCGCAATCGTTACCCGAGACGCAACGGTTCATGGCCTCTTGCAGGTTGGTGGAGAAAAACGAGGTCTGCCAATCGGCGGTGAAGCCCTGATCGGTGACTTCTCGCTTGGCCGGCAGGAAGTTGCCGATGAAGCTCGGGTGCGGCCAGTTGGCGGCCAGGTTCACGCGGCTGGTCTTGCCCACCGGCAGCACCTGCAACGAGCCGGTGCCTTGCAAACGCAGGTCGAAACCGAAGGCCAGTTCCGAGGCCTGGCTGGTATCGAGTGCCGGCAGCGTTGCCCGAACGCCTTCGCCGAGCCAGCCCACTTGCGTGCCGGGCACAAAGTCCAGGCGTTGCGAACCGAGCTCCAGTTTCAGGGCATTTTCGATCCCGCGAATGTCGCTGATGCCGATCGCCAGGAACGGCGCATCAAACTTGTAATCGACGAAGTCTTCCTTGATCCCCAACTGCGCCGGCAGCGAAAAGTGCCCACTGATACGGTTGTCGGCGTGGAACAGCCGCGCCTCGTAGATGCCTCGGGCTCGCAGTTCGGTCTGCACCTGGCCGTCGAGTTCGAAGCGCTCCGGCAGGAAGTACAGGCGTCCGCGCTCCTCGCCGATTTCCTGGTAACGCTCGTCAGTCTTTTCCCTGGTTTTCCAGGTACGCACCACTTTGCGGTACGGCACCACCATCACCGGACCGCTGAGCTGCTGGCTGTAGCTGGAACTGCGGGCGATGTCCTCGAGCACGCCGTCGCGCAGTTGCTGGCGATCGTCGATAACGCCGTCGATCATCAGCAGCGGCACCAGTAACAACAGGATCAGCAGGGCAATCGCCCCCAGTTTGAATGTCAGGTTTTTGTTCATGGCCACGCCCCTTGTTTGAATGAGGCGAGTCTGCAAGTGCTGTGTGGTTTTGTTATGGAGGTTGTGTGGGCTTTACGTGGAAATACCTGTAAAAAGCTGTTTCCCGGGGCCAACGAGCAGATTTGCCCGGCACCGGCGGACAGGCTTGGCATAAAGGACTATTTGATTGCGAAACAACTCATTCGATCTGATCAGGCACGTTGCCGCGTTATTGGTACTGGTCAGTCATCACTTCGCCCTCACGGGTTCGGAAGGTCCGGGAATTACCGGCTACAACTCGCTGGGCGGGGTCGCGGTCATCGCCTTCTTCTCGATTTCCGGCCTGCTGATCACCCTCAGCTTTCTCAATGCCAACAGCTTCACCGACTACCTGAGCAAGCGCGCCGCCCGGATCTTCCCGGCACTGATCGTCTGCGCCTTCATGATGACCTTTGTGGCCGGTTCGGTGTTCGCCGATGGCTATGTAACGGACTCCGCCGCCCTGATCGATTTCCTGCGCATCTCATTGTTCGGCCGGGCAAACATCGAGGAAATCACTGAAGCCTTTATCTTCAGCGAGTCTTTCAATGGCAGCCTCTGGACGCTGAAAATCGAATTCGCCTTTTATCTGCTGGTAGCGGTCGTGCTGGGCCTGTGCCGCCGGGCCGCGACGGCCGGTGCGTTGCTCGTGACGTTCTGCATTGCGACCTATGTACTGGGCAATGGACCGGCCACGGCACTGACACAGAAACTGGCGTTGTATGGCTGTGCCGGTATCGCTTTTTTTGCCGGGTCGCTCGTGGCTTTCTACAAGCAATACCTGGGCGCCAGGCACCGATTGGTCATCACGCTGGCGACCTGTCTCGGTCTGATTCCGCTGGCAGCGGGCACGCCGCTGTCCGGGGTGGTCGTCACGCTGTGCATCTGCCTGGCCACATTGAGTCTGGGTCTGCTGTATGTCGATCACACTATCCGGGGCCGGTTCGATCTGTCTTACGGCATCTATCTGTATGCGTTTCCGGTACAGCAGTTGGTGATCAACAAGACCTCGCTGACGTTCGTGCCGTCCATGATCGTGTCGGCGCTGATCGTGATCGTACTGGCCATCGCGTCCTGGCAGTGGGTCGAGCGACCGGTGCTGCAATGGGCCCACCGCCGAAGCAAGGCCCGAATCAACGAGGCGGCAACACCTTCCTGAGCGAGAGGGGTCATTGGAATGATCACGGCAGGTGCAGTTGCACCTGTACCCCTCCTTCACGGTTCTCGATGCGCAGAGAACCGCCGTGCAGCTTGACCACCTCTTCGACGAAGTTCAGCCCAAGCCCCGTGCTTTTGCGTCCACTGTCCGGACGCGGCAATGAATAGAAACGTTCGGTCAGACGCGCCAGCGCGTAATCGGGAATCGGCGCGGCTTCGTTGAACAGCCGGAACTCGACCTGCTCGCCAATCCGCTCGGCTTCAAATCGCAGCAGCCCCCGTGGCGGCGTGAAGTCCAGTGCGTTATCCAACAGATTGCCCAAGGCCTGACGCAGCAGAAACGGCTCGCCGTTCAGCGACAGCTGCGCCGGGATGGCGCACTCGATTCGCAACTGTTTACCTTCAATGCGTGCGGCCTGTGCCTGCAACACTTCATCGACCAGCGCAGCGAGCGGCACAGCGATGCGCTCCTCAAGCGCCTGACGCTGTTCCACCTGGGCCAGATCGAGCAACCGCTCGATCAGTTGCTGCATGCGTGCACTTTCGCTGTCGATGTTGCCGACGAAACGCTGCCGTTGCGCCAGCGGCATTTCGCTTTGCAACAACTCGGCGGCGCCGCGGATCGCCGCCAGCGGGCTCTTCAATTCATGGGTCAAGGTGTGGACGTAGCGCTCGACATAGGCCTTGCCTTCGAGCTGGGTGCGCATCTGTTCCACGGCACTCGCCAGTTGTTCCAGCTCGCCGCCACGGTAATGCGGCACTTCCACCCGACGCCCCTCGCTCACGGCCTCGGCATAGCGGGTCAAACGGTGCAGTGCCCGGCTCAGCCACCACGACAACAGCGCACCGAACAGCAGACCCAGAATGATCAGTCCGGCGCCATAACCCAGCAAGCGGCGCTCGGTACGGTCGACATAGGGTTGCAACGAGCTGTTGGGTTTGGCCACGGTGACCACGCCGATGATCTGGCCAGCGTCGCGGATCGGCGCACCGACGTGCATGACCGAGGAGTTCGGATCATTCGGATCGCTGCGGCTGGAGCGCGCGCCGTATTCGCCGCGCAGAGTCAGGTAAACGTCGTTCCAGCGCGAGTAGTCCTGGCCGACCGCGAGGCCACTGGAATCCAGCACCACGATGCCCTTGGCGTCGGTGACGTAGATGCGGTGGTTGACCTGGTTTTTCGGCAGGCCCCAGATCGTCGCTTTCGGCTGGCGCTCGCCGTAGGCACGAAGCAATTCAGGCCAGCGATTCTGGCTGAGGGTGCCTGCCTTGAAATCATCCTTGAGGATTTCCGCCATCAGGTTGGCCGTGTCGACCAGGGTTTCCTCGGTGGACTGACGCACACCGGGGCGGATTTCCTCCATCACGGTGTTGAGCACGAAATAACCGGTGAGGCCGATAAACAGCACGTACACCAGGAAAATCCGCAGCCCCAGTGACATCAGCTGTGCCCCGGGCTGTAGCTGTAGCCCAGGCCACGATGGGTCTGGATCGGCTCGGCCTCGGCACGTATCAGGCGCAACTTGGCGCGCACGCTCTTGATATGACTGTCGATGCTGCGCTCGTAGCCGGCATCCGCCGCCACACCCAGCGCATCGAGCAGTTGCTCGCGGCTGAACACCCGCTCCGGTTGTTCGAGCAGGCATTGCAGCAGACGGAATTCGTGACGGGTCAGGCTCAAGGCCTGGCCGCGATAACTGATTTGCACGCGCTCTGGATCGATGCGGAACACCCCCGACCACGCCTCGGCCGGCGGACGCGGAGCCATGCGTTTGAGAATCGCCCGGACCCGCGCTGCCACTTCCCTAGGGCTGAAGGGTTTGACCACGTAGTCGTCGGCGCCGATTTCCAGGCCCACCACGCGATCGATCTCGGCATCCCGGGCGCTGAGAAACAGCACCGGCACTTCGCTGAACCGGCGCAGTTGCTTGCAGGTTTCGAAACCGCTGATGTCCGGCAGACCGATGTCGAGGATGATCAGGTCGGCCGGTGTCCTGCGCTGATGCTCAAGCGCCGCCGCGCCGAGGCTCAGCCAGGTCGTGGTGAACCCCTCGCCCTGCAAGGCAAAAATCAGCGTGTCGGCAATCGCCGCTTCGTCTTCGACAATCAGGATATGAGGCATGGCGTCCGAGCCTGTGGGTTAAGTGCGCGAACGGTGCCCCAAGCCTGACGTTACGTCAATGAGACCACTTAGCAGTCCGGCTTGTCGGCGGTAAAACGACGCGCCGGGTTTACCGCTGCACCGAACTCACGCAAGGCCTTGGCGCCGATCAGCAGCGGATAGTTGAAATGGCTGCGGTCGGTCAGGTTGACCTCAACGGTACGCTTGACGTTGCCCAGGCACAGTTCCAGATCGACTACCGGACGCTTGGCGACTTCCGTGGTGTCGCGATCCTCGTCGTCTTCGTCGGAACGGCTCTTGATCTTGCTGATCCGCGCGATCTTGTGTTCGAACACTTTGTTGCTGGCGTCCTTGGTGGCGAGGCGGAAACGCACCCAGTCTTCGCCGTCGCGAGTAAACGTCTCGATGTCCTTGGCCGACAGCGAGGCGGTCAGTGCGCCGGTGTCCATTTTCGCCTTGAGCACTTCACCGCCGATTTCCGGCAGCGCGATGTATTCATAGCGTCCGTAAAGGGTTGGCTCGGCTGCCAGGACCGGCAGCGCAACAAGGGAAAGCAAAGCAAGGAGGGATTTCACGTAAGGGGCTTCCTTGAGAAATGGGGGCGTCAGACGCGAGATTTTAGACCGCTGTTCGCTTGATCGTTCCCGCAAGGCTAACGCGCCAAAGGTGAAACATTCGTAACCCTCGATTTGGCCTGTCGCCCGAAGCCACTTATCATGGCGCGCCCATCCGCTTTCATAGAGTTGCTTATGCGCCGCCTGCTCACCGGCTGTCTCGTCACCCTGCTGCTGTTGTCCAACACCCTGGTGCTGTTTGGCCCGCTGATGGTGTTCGCCCTGCTCAAGCTGATCCTGCCGGGGCGCTTTCGCGACTACGCCTCGTGGGCGGTGATGTGGATCGCCGAGACCTGGGCGGAAATCGACAAACTGATCTTCCGCCTGTGCATCCCGACGCAATGGGACATTCGTGGCGGCGATGACCTGCGTGGTGACACGTCGTATCTGGTGATCAGCAACCATCAGTCCTGGGTCGATATCCCGGCGCTGATCCAGACCCTCAACCGGCGCACGCCGTTCTTCAAGTTCTTCCTCAAGAGAGAGCTGATCTGGGTACCGTTCCTGGGCCTGGCCTGGTGGGCGCTGGATTACCCGTTCATGAAGCGCTACACCAAGGCGTTCCTGGCGAAGCACCCGGAACTGGCCGGCAAGGACCTGGAAATCACCAAAGCCGCGTGCGAGCTGTTCAAGCGTCAGCCGGTGACGGTGGTCAATTATCTGGAAGGCACTCGCTATACCGCGGCCAAAAGCACGCAGCAACAGTCACCGTTCAGCCACCTGCTCAAGCCCAAGGCGGGCGGCGTGGCCTTTGTGCTGGCGGCGATGGGTGAACAGCTGGACGCGATTCTCGATGTGACCGTGGTCTATCCACAGCCGAAGATTCCGGGTTTCTGGGACCTGATCAGCGGCAACGTGCCACGCGTGATCATCGACATCCACACCCGTGAACTGGACCCGGCGCTGTGGCAGGGCGACTACGAAAACGATCCGGTGTTTCGCGAAAAGGTCCAGGGCTGGGTCAACCAGCTCTGGACCGAGAAAGACCAGCGCATTGCCGAACTGCGCGGCGAGCGCCGTTGAATCAACTGCCGGCGCCGGTGCCCCAGATGCTGCCCAGGCTTTGCAGCAGCGAACCACCGACACCCTGCTGACCGAGGTATTGCAGCAGGATCGGGGCAAACTGGCCGACCATGCCGCTGTCCATGCCCAACGCACCGAAGGCGTTGTTCAAGTCATTGGTGTCCTTGACGTTGCCCAGCGCATTTTCCAGCCCGGCGGACTTGCCGGACGAGCCGAGCAAGCCGCTCAACGCCGCCAGATTACCGCCGCCACCGGAGAGTTTGTCGATCCCCGGCACCTCCTTGGCCAACTGCGAATAGTCCGTGTTGCTGAGCTGGTTTTTCGCCAGCCCCAGCATCGCGCTGGTGCCGCCGACCGCTTGTTGCGGAGTGACGTTCAGCGCGCTCAGGGCACTCAACAGACCGGCGGTTTCCGAGGTCGGCGCCGCTGCCGCTGCCTTGTCGCCACCCTGCATGCCCGATACCGCACCGGCGACATCGTTCAGGCTGAAACCGGCAAACACCGGGCCTGCCGCCAGGGTCAGGAGCGATGCCAGGGCAAAACCGCGTGAAATCTTCATTCAGACATCCTCTTGTGGCATGAAACCCTTCGTCGACGAAGGGGAAAACTGCCGGTTTGACCGAGTATCCGCCGGCATGTTCCGAGCGTAGCGCATCCATTCTGAACCCGGCCGCGTATATGAAACGTGAAACCCCGGATACCCCATGATGAATGGCACGAGCGCTGTAGCTGAACTAGCCTGTGAACTACCCGAAACCAGCGCCTGCCCTGTCTGGAGACTTGTCATTACCCTCGCCGACACCGATCAGCTCCGGCAACTGCTGGCCCAGTGCTCACTGGGCGACCGCCGTGCCTTCGAAACGCTGTACCGCAGCGCTGGCCCGCGCTTGCACGGTGTTGCCCTGCGATTCATGGGGCGCCCGGATCTGGCCGAGGAAGTGTTGCAGGAAAGCTTCGTGCGGATCTGGAACAACGCCTCGCGCTACGAATCGCACCTGTCGGCGCCAATGACCTGGATGATCAACATCACCCGCAATCAGGCCATCGACCAGTTGCGCAAGCACCGCGACCGGCCCTTGAGTGATTTCGAGCAGGAAGCCTTGGTGGATGAAAATCCCTCGGCCCACGACCAATTGAACAGCGCCCGTGAAGCCAGTGCATTGAACCGCTGCCTGGAAACCCTCGAAGGCATGCAGCGTCAGTCGATTACCGTGGCGTACTTTCAGGGGTTGTCTTGCTCCGAGCTGGCCGAACATCTGGCGGCGCCGCTGGGCTCGGTCAAATCATGGATTCGCCGGGGCATGGAACGCCTGCGCCGGTGCCTTGAATCATGAACTACCAGACCCCAGCCCTGCGCCGCGCCCTCGCCGCCGATTACGCCATCGGCTTGATGGCTGCGCCGGCCCGTCGGCGCTTCGAGCAGTTGCTGCTGGAAGACGCAGCCCTGCGCGCCGAACTGGCGCACTGGCAGGAAAGCCTCGCCAGCCTTACCGAAACATTGCCGGAGGTTCAGGTGCCGGAGCGCGTGTGGCACGGCGTTACCGCACGGATCGAACCGCAGGTCCTGCATGTGCCCGAGAAGCGTCCGTTCTGGAACTGGCTGCGGGTAACGGCGGCACTGGCTTCAATCGTGGTGCTGGTGTTCCTCGGCTCGCTGTACACCCACGACGATGCCCGCTACCGCGCCACCCTGCTGAGCGCCGACGCGCAACCGGCGCTGAAGGTCGAGGCGCATGATGATTACCTGCAAGTCGAGCCGCTGACACTGGCGGCTGTCGATCCTCAGCGCAGTCTGGAGCTGTGGGCGATTCCGGCTGATGGCAAACCGATCTCGCTGGGTGTGATCCCGGCGGGCGGTAAAGGCAAGGTTGAATTGAGCGCTGCGCAGAAAGCGTTGATCGGCAAGCCGATTGCCTTGGCAGTCAGTCTTGAGCCGAAGGGTGGATCGCCGACCGGGCAGCCGACGGGGCCGGTGCTTTATCAAGGGGCGTTGGCGGCGTTGTAATTCCAATCAGTATTAAGAAAAGGTAGAACCATATTGAAGTAACATAAACAACTGTCACTTATGACAGGTGTCAAAATAACTACCGAGTCATAGCATGGGCACTCCAATTACTAAACAAGGAGCTTCCCATGCAAATTTCCAACAAAAAAACCAGCGCATTGAAAGTCATATCGCTAAGCGTCTTCACCATGTTCACAATGATGGCTGGCACTTATACACTTGCGGAGAATTGCCCCCCATTAAGCTCGGTATCATCACAGGATATTAATGGTACCTTTCACTACTCTGCTGGTGCATTCAAGGGGTCCAATGCGGATACAGGTGTGGAACCAGAGAATGTCGACTACTCAAAGAAAAGTGGAGTCAAGTTCACAACTGCAACCCTCGCACAGCGTAAAGTAGGATCAGAGGGTGAAGATCCAGCAGATAAGCCTGGCAGCATTATCAGCTATGTAAAATGTGATTACGAAGGTTCGGGGGCCGATGACCGCGTACGTCTTTCCCAAAGAACGAAAGCATTTGCTACCGAAGGCAAAGGCACTTGGGAAAAAGACAAAAATGAAAACAGTGCTAAAACTCATAACAAGAAGTGCAGTGCATCCAATGTAACCGACTGCGAGTTCAATCTTCCTTAATCACCACTAGAAATAAAAGCGGCGCCTTACCAGGCGCCGCTTTTTTAGTTTTGAGTCTTACGCCGCACTAAACAACTTATGCGGATCAATCACAAACTTCTTCGGCACACCGGCATCGAACTCGCCGTAACCTTCCGGCGCCTGGTCGAGGCTGATGACCTGCACGCCCACCACTTCGGCGATGTTGATGCGGTCCCACATGATCGCCTGCATCAGCTGGCGGTTGTACTTCATCACCGGGGTTTGCCCTGTGTGGAAGCTGTGGGATTTGGCCCAACCGAGACCGAAGCGGATGCTCAGGCTGCCCATTTTCGCGGCAGCATCCACAGCGCCCGGATCTTCGGTCACGTACAGGCCCGGGATACCGATCTTGCCGGCGACGCGCACCACACCCATCAGCGAGTTGAGCACGGTGGCCGGGGCTTCGGATTTGACGCCGTCATGGCCATGACCACGGGCTTCGAAGCCGACGCAGTCGACCGCGCAATCCACTTCAGGCTCGCCCAGCAACGCGGCGATCTGTTCATGCAGCGGAGTGTCTTTCGACAGGTCGACGATTTCGAAACCCTGAGCCTTGGCGTGGGCCAGACGGATGGTGTTGACGTCACCGACGATAACCACCGCAGCGCCCAGCAGACGGGCGGATGCCGCAGCGGCCAGACCGACCGGGCCGGCGCCGGCAATGTAAACGGTGCTGCCCGGACCAACGCCAGCGGTAACTGCGCCGTGGTACCCGGTCGGCAGGATGTCGGAGAGGCAGGTCAGGTCACGGATTTTCTCCATGGCCTTGTCGCGGTCCGGCAGTTTCAGCAGGTTGAAGTCGGCGTATGGCACCAGCACGTATTCGGCCTGGCCACCGGTCCAGTCGCCCATGTCGACGTAACCGTAGGCGCCGCCGGCGCGGGCCGGGTTGACGGTCAGGCAGACGCCGGTGTGTTGCTCTTTGCAGGAACGGCAGCGCCCGCAAGCCACGTTGAACGGAACGGACACCAGGTCGCCGATCTTCAGGTTCTCGACGTCGGAGCCTTTTTCGATCACTTCACCAGTGATCTCGTGGCCCAGCACCAAACCGACCTGGGCAGTGGTACGGCCGCGCACCATGTGCTGGTCGGAGCCGCAGATGTTGGTTGAAACCACACGCAGGATGACACCGTGCTCGATCTTCCTGCCGCGCGGATCCTGCATTTTCGGATAGTCGATTTTCTGTACTTCGACCTTGCCAGCGCCGAGATACACCACACCACGATTGCCAGACATGCTTTCACCTCGCTGTTGTTTTTATGGAACCGCGCCGCCCAGGCAGGCAGCGCGTTAAGTGCTCGGGTTATTGCTTGTTGGTTTTGCGTTGTCAGTTATGGCCCCTTCGCGGGCAAGCCCGCTCCCACATTGGCTCTCCTGTGTGCATGCCATTTTGCTCACACCACAAATCCTCTGTGGGAGCGGGCTTGCCCGCGAAAGCGATCTAGAGAACGACCGTGCGATTGGCGTTCAAAAACACCCTCCGCTCAATGTGATACCCGACGGCCCGGGCCAGCGTCAGACCTTCGATGTCACGGCCCTTGGCGATCAGGTCTTCAGGGTAATGACTGTGATCCACCGCCTCGACGCCTTGAGCGATGATCGGCCCCTCGTCGAGATCGTTGTTGATGTAGTGCGCCGTGGCCCCCACCAGTTTCACGCCCTTGTTGTAGGCCTGGTGATACGGCTTGGCGCCCTTGAAGCCCGGCAGCAACGAGTGATGAATGTTGATCGCCTTGCCATCGAGCTTGCGGCACAGCTCCGGCGACAGCACCTGCATGTAGCGGGCGAGGATCACCAGTTCGGCGCCGGACTCTTCGATCACCTGCCACACCTGCCGCTCCTGGGCCGGCTTGTCGTTGGGATCGAGCGGGAAATGGTAGTAGGGAATCTGGTGCCAGTCGGCCAGCGGCTTGAGATCCGGGTGGTTCGACACCACCGCCGCCACGTCCATCGACAACTGACCGATGCGCTGGCGGTAGAGCAAGTCGTTGAGGCAGTGATCGGCCTTGGAAACCATGATCACCACTTTTGGTCGGTAGTTCGGCGCCGTCAGTTCGAAGATCATGCCGAATGCCTGACCGCGTTCGGCGAGGCCGGCGCGGAAGGATTGCTCGTCAAAACCGTCGGGCTGACGGAATTCCACACGAATGAAGAACCGGCCCGAGAGCCGGTCATCGAACGAGTGGTGCTCGGTAACGTAGCAGCCCTGCTCGAACAGAAAACGCGTCACCGCGTCCACGGTGCCGAGAACGCTGGGGCAGTCGGCGGTCAGAATCCATGTGTCTGGGGCGCGGCTCATGGTGCGGTGACTCCTGTTCTTTGTGCGGGGTGTCAGGGGGTTTTCCCCTCACCCTAGCCCTCTCCCGGAGGGAGAGGGGACTGACCGAAGTGTCTGCAGAGCTACATCGACCTGAAATTTCGCGGGTGAATGTAGATCGCAAGAACAACCGAGATCGGCTCCCTTTCCCCCTCTCCCCCCTGGGGGAGAGGGTTGGGGTGAGGGGGTAGGATCTCGAGCCCTCCTCACAAGCCGTTGCAACTCAACTTGTTTAGGCCTGAACACTAAGGCCGTATTCGGCGGACGCATCCTGCAACCACAACCACCAGTAATCCGAGAAGCTGCGACGGATCAGCAGTTCCCAGGTGTCTTCGGCGGTGTGGCGAATCATCAGCTGCGACTTGGCGAACACCGTGCCGACGGCCTTGCCGACCGGGAAGTTGTTCGGGTGCACGTCGTAGCTGGTGGACTTCATCAGCACCTGGCGCACGTTCGGGCCGCTCAGTTCGAGCACCTGTTGGCCGCCGCTGACGTTGACGATTGCGATGTGCAGATCGCCCAGCGCCTCGCGCAGCTTCTGCTCGGCGGCGAACTCTTCACCACTCGGCACAATCAGCAGCCACTCGTCCGGGCCCATCCATTGCAGGCTGGTTTCGCCTTTGACGATCACGCTCAGGGCACCCGGCAACTCGATACCCAGGGCTTTGTGCACGCCGGCGGCAAACGCGGCATCGTGACCGTCGCCACGAATGGTCAGATGGCCGAGAAGTTTCTTCTCGCGCACGGTCACGCCGGCGCTTTTGCGGCCCTTGCCCACCAAGCTGGCGAGGTCGGCGTGATGCAGCGACGACTCGGCCTTGGCCCCGGTGGTCGGGCGTTGTTGGTAAACGTTGGCTGCGGTCATAAAGCACCCTTCCTGAATTCTGTGCCGCCCCCGCGCCAGGCGCGGGGGCGATCAATTAGATGTTCTGGCGATCGCCTTTCGGATCGAAGAACACCGAAGAAACGATTTCCGCCTCGATCACGCTGCCGTCAGCCAGCGGTGCGAACACCCGCTCGCCCAGACGCTTCAGACCGCCCTTCACTACGCCCATGGCAAACGAATAACCGAGGGAGTTGTGCGCGTAGCTGGAGGTCACGTGGCCGACCATGGTCATCGGGATCGACTGCTTGGTGTTGAACACCAGCTGTGCACCTTCCGGCAGCCATACGTTCGGATCGATCGGCTTCAGGCCGACCAGCTGTTTACGCTGGTCACGCACGCAGTCTTCACGGTTCATGCCGCGCTGGCCGATCCACGAGAACGGTTTGGTGCGACCGACGCACCAGCCCATATTCAGGTCGTCCGGGGTCATCGAGCCGTCGGTGTCCTGGCCGACGATGATGAAGCCCTTCTCGGCCCGCAGCACGTGCATGGTTTCAGTGCCGTACGGCGTCAGGTTGTACTGCTTGCCGGCCTCGACGATCTTCTCCAGCACGCCCATCGCGTAGTCAGCCTGGACGTTGACTTCGTACGACAGCTCACCGGTGAACGAGATGCGGAACACCCGCGCCGGAACACCGCCGACCAGACCTTCTTTCCAGGTCATGAACGGGAACGCTTCGTTGGCCAGGTCGATGTCGGTCACGGCGCTGAGCAGCTTGCGGCTGTTCGGGCCGGACAGGGTCATGGTCGCCCAGTGGTCGGTGACGGAAGTGAAGTAGACCTTCATTTCCGGCCATTCGGTCTGGTGGTACAGCTCCAGCCACTGCAGTACGCGAGCCGCGCCGCCGGTGGTGGTGGTCATGACGAAGTGGTTGTCGGCCAGACACGCCGTCACACCGTCGTCGAAGACCATGCCGTCTTCCTTGCACATCAGGCCGTAACGGGCCTTGCCCACGTCAAGCTTGGTCCAGGCGTTGGTGTACACGCGGTTGAGGAACTCGCGGGCGTCCGGGCCCTGGATGTCGATCTTGCCCAGGGTCGAAGCGTCCAGCAGGCCAACGCTGTCGCGCACAGCCTTGCATTCGCGCTTGACGGCGGCGTGCATGTCTTCGCCGTTTTTCGGGAAATACCACGGACGTTTCCACTGACCGACGTCTTCGAACTCGGCGCCGTTTTTCAGGTGCCATTGATGCAGTGCGGTGTAGCGCACGGGTTCGAAGATGTGCCCGCAGTGACGGCCCGCTACTGCGCCGAAAGTGACCGGCGTGTAGTTCGGACGGAACATCGTGGTGCCCATCTGCGGGATGGTCACGTTCAGCGAACGGGCGGCGATCGCCAGACCGTTGACGTTGCCGAGCTTGCCCTGATCGGTGCCGAAGCCCAGCGCGGTGTAGCGTTTGACGTGCTCGACCGACTCGAAACCTTCGCGGGTCGCCAGTTCGATGGCGGCGGCGGTCACGTCGTTCTGCAGGTCGACGAATTGCTTCGGCGCCCGTGCGGTGGCTTTTTCGTGCGGCACCTGGAACAGCGCCAGGGTCGGTTCTTCGTGACGGCTCAAGGCTTTCGGCAACACGCCTTCAACGGTCTGGAACCCGGCTTCGGACGCAGCGCGCACGCCGCCTTCAAAACCGTCGGCCAGGGAATCGCCGAGACCGTAGACGCCGTTGATGCCACCGACACACACGCGTTTCTGCGGCGCTTCGCCCGGTACGAAACCGAGGATGTCTTCGCGCCAGATCGGCTTGCCGCCGAGGTGCGACGCCAGGTGAACCACCGGGCTGTAACCGCCGGAGCTGGCGATCAGGTCGCAGTCGAGCCATTCGCCCGGGCTGGTGACCTTGTGACCTTTGACATCGATCGCCGCCACGCGGGCAGCAGTCACGTGCTTGCTGCCACGGGCCTCGATCACGGCGCTGCCGGTGAGGATACGAATGCCTTTGGCGCGAGCTTCTTCCACCAGTGCGCCACGCGGATTGCTGCGGGCGTCGGCGATGGCGACCACTTGCAGACTGGCATCGAGCCAATCCAGCGCCACGCGGTAGGCGTGATCGTTGTTGACTCCCAGCACAAGCTTTTTGCCCGGTGCCACGCCGTAACGGCGCACGTAAGTCGACACAGCGCCGGCCAGCATGTTGCCCGGTACGTCGTTGTTGCCGTAGACCAGCGGACGCTCGTGAGCACCAGTCGCCAGCACCACACGCTTGGCGCGGACGCGGTGGATGCGCTGACGCACCTGGCCGATTGGCGCGCGGTCGCCGAGGTGATCGGTGAGGCGTTCGTGAATGGTCAGGAAGTTGTGGTCGTGGTAACCGTTGACCGTGGCGCGCGGCAACAGCAGCACGTCCGGGGTGTTTTTCAATTCGGCAACAACACTGGCGACCCATTCCATCGCAGGCTTGCCGTCGAGGCTTTCGCGGGAGTCGAGCAGGCTGCCGCCGAACTCTTCCTGTTCATCGGCGATGATCACCCGGGCACCGCTGCGCGCAGCTGCCAGTGCAGCGGCCAGACCGGCCGGGCCGGCGCCGACGATCAGCACGTCGCAGTGCTGGTTCATGTAGTCGTAGGTGTCCGGATCGACTTCGGTCGGCGAACGGCCAAGACCTGCGGCCTTACGAATGTACTTCTCGTAAGTCATCCAGAACGATTGCGGGTACATGAAGGTTTTGTAGTAGAAACCCGGCGGCATCAGCTTGCCGCCGACCTTGCCGAGAATCCCCATCATGTCGTTGTTGACGCTCGGCCAGCCGTTGGTGCTGGTGGCGACCAGGCCTTGATACAAAGCCTGTTGCGTGGCACGCACGTTAGGAATCTGGGTGGCTTCGGTGGCACCGATCTGCAACACCGCGTTCGGCTCTTCGGCACCGGCGGCGAAGATGCCGCGCGGACGCGAATACTTGAAGCTGCGGCCGATGATGTCGACGCCGTTGGCCAGCAGTGCAGCGGCCAGCGAATCGCCTTCGAAACCTTTATAGACCTGGCCGTTGAAGGTGAAGCTCAGCACTTTGTTGCGGTCGATCCGTCCACCGTTGGACAGGCGATTGGTCTGGCTCATACCTTCTCTCCCAGCGCCGTCGTGGCTGTTTTCGCAGTGTCAGCCTTGTCGGTGAATTGCGGCTTGGTGCCGATCTTGTAGGTTTCGAGAATCTCGTAGGTCACGGTGTCGCGGGTGACGTTGAAGTACTGACGGCAACCGGCGACGTGATCCCACAACTCGTGGTGCAGACCGCGCGGGTTGTCGCGGAAGAACATGTAGTCGCCCCACTCCTCGTCGGTGCAGCTGTTCGGATCCAGCGGACGCGGGATGTGCGCCTGGCCGGATGCGTGGAATTCCTCTTCGGAGCGCAGTTCGCCGCAGTGAGGACAGAAGATATGCAACATGGGATTTCTCCTGTTAGTGGGCGACAGCCGCAGCGCCGTGTTCGTCGATCAACGCACCGTTGTGGAAACGGTCGATGGAGAAAGGTGCGGCCAGCGGGTGCATTTCACCCTTGGCCAGGCTTGCGGCAAACACGTTGCCCGAGCCAGGTGTCGCCTTGAAGCCGCCGGTGCCCCAACCGCAGTTGAAGAACATGTTCGGTACCGGGGTTTTCGAAATGATCGGGCAGGCGTCCGGCGTGGTGTCGACGATGCCGCCCCACTGACGGTTCATGCGTACTCGCGACAGCACCGGGAACATCTCGACGATGGCCTGGATGGTGTGCTCGATCACTGGATACGAACCGCGCTGGCCGTAGCCGTTGTAGCCGTCGATACCGGCGCCGATCACCAGGTCGCCCTTGTCGGACTGGCTGATGTAACCGTGCACGGCGTTGGACATGATCACGCTGTCGATAATCGGTTTGATCGGCTCGGACACCAGCGCTTGCAGCGGGTGGGATTCGATCGGCAGACGGAAACCGGCGAGCTTGGCCATGTGCCCGGAGTTACCGGCAGTCACTACGCCGACGCGCTTGGCGCCGATGAAACCCTTGTTGGTTTCAACACCGATGCACACGCCGTTTTCCTTGCGGAAACCGATCACTTCGGTCTGCTGGATCAAGTCCACGCCCAAGGCGTCGGCGGCACGGGCAAAGCCCCAGGCCACGGCATCGTGACGGGCCACGCCGCCGCGACGCTGAACGGTTGCGCCCATCACCGGGTAGCGAGTGTTTTTCGAGCAGTCGAGGTACGGAATCTCGTCCGCGACCTGCTTGGCGTTGAGCAGTTCGCCGTCAACGCCATTGAGGCGGTTGGCGCTGACCCGACGCTCGGAATCACGGATGTCCTGCAGGGTGTGGCAAAGGTTGTAGACACCGCGCTGGGAGAACATCACGTTGTAGTTCAGGTCCTGAGACAGGCCTTCCCACAGTTTCATCGCGTGTTCGTACAGGTGCGCCGACTCGTCCCACAGGTAGTTGGAGCGAACGATGGTGGTGTTGCGCGCGGTGTTACCGCCGCCCAGCCAGCCCTTCTCGACCACGGCCACGTTGGTGATGCCGTGTTCTTTCGCCAGATAGTAGGCAGTCGCCAGACCGTGCCCGCCGCCGCCGACGATGACCACGTCGTAGACCTTTTTCGGGGTCGGCGTGCGCCACATGCGCTGCCAGTTTTCGTGGTGGCTGAGGGAGTGTTTGAAGAGGCCGAAGCCCGAATAGCGTTGCATAGTCATGTACTCCAGAACGCTCAGCGATAAACCGGGAAGTCAGCGCACAGGGCCGAAACCTGCTGGGCGACGTTGGCCTCGACATCGGCATCGCCGAGGTTGTCGAGGATGTCGCAGATCCAGCCGGCCAGCGTCACGCACTGGGTCACCTTGAAGCCGCGCGTGGTCACCGCCGGGGTGCCGATGCGCAGGCCCGAGGTGACGAACGGCGACTGCGGGTCGTTCGGTACGGCGTTCTTGTTGACGGTGATGTGAGCGCGACCGAGGGCAGCATCCGCGTCCTTACCGGTGAGGCCCTGTCGGATCAGGCTGACCAGGAACAGGTGGTTGTCGGTGCCGCCGGACACTACATCGTAGCCACGTTTGATAAATACGCTCGCCATCGCCTGGGCGTTGTCGATCACTTGTTGCTGATAGGCCTTGAAGCCAGGCTCCAGCGCTTCCTTGAAGCACACGGCTTTACCGGCGATGACGTGCATCAGCGGGCCGCCCTGGGCGCCGGGGAATACGGCGGCGTTGAGCTTCTTCTCGATTTCTTCGTTGGCCTTGGCCAGGATCAGGCCGCCACGTGGACCGCGCAGGGTCTTGTGGGTGGTGGTGGTGACCACGTCGGCGTACGGCAGCGGGTTCGGGTACAGACCGGCAGCCACCAGACCGGCCACGTGGGCCATGTCGACGAACAGCAGCGCACCGACCTTGTCGGCGATCTGACGGAAGCGCGGGAAGTCGAGGGTCTTGGAGTAAGCCGAGAAACCAGCCACGATCATTTTCGGTTTGTGTTCGACGGCCAGACGCTCGACTTCGTCGTAATCGATCAGGCCGGTCTTGGTGTCGATGCCGTACTGCACGGCGTTGTACAGCTTGCCCGAGGACGAGACCTTGGCGCCGTGGGTCAGGTGACCGCCATGGGCCAGGCTCATGCCCAGAATGGTGTCGCCCGGCTGGATCAGCGCCAGATACACAGCGCTGTTGGCCGAGGAACCGGAGTGCGGCTGGACGTTGGCGTAATCGGCGCCGAACAGTTGCTTGGCGCGTTCGATGGCCAGGGCTTCAACCTTGTCGACGTGCTCGCAGCCACCGTAGTAGCGCTTGCCCGGATAACCTTCGGCGTACTTGTTGGTCAGGCCGCTGCCTTGCGCTTCCATGACGCGTTTGCTGGTGTAGTTCTCCGACGCGATCAGCTCGATGTGATCTTCCTGACGTTGCTCCTCGGCATTCATCGCCGCCAGCAGTGCATCGTCGTAACCCTGGATCTGGTCTTGCTTGCTGAACATCGCGTCTCTCCCAGCGGCATCTGTGCGCCATTCGTCTCGGTAAGGCACCGGCAATGACGGCAGTGCCCTTTGATGCCGATGGTATGGCCGGCGCAGGGAGGTCAAATGCCTACGGACGCCACGCAAAGGTGCGTTTACGACATAGACGTAAATGGCTTTGCCAGACTGCATCTCGGAAACACCGGAGAACCTTGTGGGAGCTGGCTTGCCAGCGATGGCGGTGGCACATCCGGCATTGATAGCGGCTGACCCACTGCTATCGCTGGCAAGCCAGCTCCCACAGGGTTATGTGAAGAGTTGGCGGACGGCGAGCAACAGCAGGAAATGTGCGGGATAGAGGGCATACGCCCAGCGGTGCATCGGAGGTGGCTGAAGATGTCGCCCATGTCGCAACAGGAACATTCCGAGCAGTGGCGCAATCAGGCATGTCGCAATGCCGAAGGTGGCGACCAGATTGCCGAACCGCGCAGATTCGTAGAGCACTTGCCACTGATTCGCGACCAGACACAACAACCCCGGCAGCAGGCTGAAATACCAGGGCTTGCGAAACACCAGCAACATCGCCAGCGGCAGCAGAACACCGAACAGACCGAACATCAGTTGCTCCGAAAACAACGCCGCCACCAGCAAAGCGCAGACGCCCAGCAATCGCGCAACCGGCGTTCGCTCCTGCCAGCCCCGCGCCACCAGCAAGCCCAGCGCCAGCGTGGGCATCACATTCAGTGTGTCGGGATCGGGAATGTACAAACGGTAGGGAATTTCGCTGAGCAGACTGAACAGCAGCAACCAGCCCAGATAGCGCCACTCGGTCTTTCGAGCCCCGCTACGCGCCAGGTTCGCCGCCATTGCCAGGCAGAACCACGGGAACGCCAACCGCCCCGGCACATACAGCCAATCGGCGCTGATCCCGACATATCGCAGGTGATCGAGCAGCATGCACACCAGCGCCAGCCACTTGAGCAGGTCGAGTGCGCCGTCACGCTGGCTCAGGTGCATAATCGGCTCGCATCCTTGTAAAGTTCTGACAGCGACATCCCGTGTGCTCCCCGGATGATCTTCGGTACAGTGCGCACCATCATTGACCCTACGAAGCGCCACAAGCGCCTCGATCACGGAAGCCGGCCATGACCGACAAGAGCCAACAATTCGCCAGCGACAACTACTCCGGTATCTGCCCTGAAGCCTGGGCTGCCATGGAACAGGCCAACCACGGCCACCAGCGCGCCTATGGCGACGATGAGTGGACAGCACGCGCCTCGGATGATTTCCGCAAGCTGTTCGAGACCGACTGCGAAGTGTTCTTCGCCTTCAACGGCACCGCCGCCAACTCCCTGGCGCTGTCGTCGCTGTGCCAGAGTTACCACAGCGTGATCTGCTCGGAAACCGCCCACGTCGAAACCGACGAATGCGGCGCGCCGGAGTTCTTCTCCAACGGTTCGAAACTGCTGATCGCCGGTACTGAAAACGGCAAGATCACCCCGGCCTCGATCCGCGAAGTCGCCCTCAAGCGCCAAGACATCCACTACCCGAAACCACGCGTCGTGACCCTGACTCAGGCCACCGAAGTCGGCAGCGTCTATACCCCTGAAGAAGTCCGCGCCATCAGCGACACCTGCAAGGAACTGGGCCTGAACCTGCACATGGACGGCGCGCGCTTTTCCAACGCCTGCGCATTCCTCGGCTGCTCGCCGGCGGACCTGACCTGGAAGGCCGGCGTCGACGTGCTGTGCTTCGGCGGCACGAAAAACGGCATGGCGGTGGGTGAGGCGATCCTGTTCTTCAACCACAAACTGGCCGAAGACTTCGACTACCGCTGCAAACAGGCCGGGCAACTGGCCTCGAAGATGCGCTTCCTGTCGGCGCCATGGGTCGGCATCCTGGAAAACGACGCCTGGCTCAAATACGCCCGCCACGCCAACCACTGCGCGCAACTGCTGGCCGAACTGGTCAGCGACATCCCGGGCGTGGAACTGATGTTCCCGGTGCAGGCCAACGGCGTGTTCCTGCAACTCTCCGAGCCTGCAATTGCCGCACTGACCGCGAAGAACTGGCGTTTCTACACCTTCATCGGCAAGGGTGGCGCGCGCTTCATGTGCTCGTGGGACACCGAAGAAGAACGCGTACGTGAACTGGCGCGCGACATCCGCGAAGTCATGTCGGCCTGATTCCCTCCCCGTGGCGAGGGAGCCTGCTCCCCCGCCACCGCTCACCTCTCCTTCCCGCTTCAGCTCCATCGTCTACATTGTTTGTCGAGCCATCGCTCACATAACAACAAGCAGGAGCTTGCGCATGTCGCTAAAAGGCAAAACCTTGTTCATCACTGGCGCCAGCCGTGGCATCGGGCGCGAGATTGCGCTGCGGGCCGCGCGGGACGGGGCCAATATCGTGATCGCCGCCAAGAGCGCCGAACCCCACGCCAAGTTGCCCGGCACCATCCACAGCGTCGCAGCGGAAGTCGAAGCGGCCGGCGGCAAGGCCCTGGCGCTGCAACTGGATGTGCGCGAGGAAGACGCCGTGCGTCAGGCGCTGGCCCAGGCCAATGAACATTTCGGCGGGATCGACGCACTGGTAAACAACGCCGGGGCGATCAAGTTGACCGGTGTGCAACACATCGAGCTCAAGCGTTTCGACCTGATGCACCAGATCAACACCCGCGCGGTATTGCTGTGCAGCCAGGCGGCCCTGCCCTATCTGAAAAAGTCCTCCGGGCACATCCTCAACCTGTCACCACCACTGAATATGGCCAGCAAATGGTTCGCCCAGTACAGCCCGTACACGGTGACCAAATACGGCATGAGCATGCTGACGGTGGGCATGAGCGAGGAGTTCGCCAACTACGGGATCAGCGTCAATTCACTGTGGCCGCAGACCATGATCGCCACGGCGGCGATCGAGTTTCAGCTGGGCAATCGGGAGTCGTTCAAGCATGCGCGCACGCCTGCGATCATGGCAGATGCGGCACATGTGATTCTGGACAGCAGCGGACGGCGGATTACCGGGCGGTTGTTGATTGATGAGGATATCTTGCGGGAGAGCGGTGTGACCGAATTTGATCGTTACCGCTTTGAACCGGGGAGTGATGCGAAGTTGATGACGGATTTGTTTGTGGATTGATCAGTGTGTCTGTGAGCCCCCCTCACCCTAGCCCTCTCCCGGAGGGAGAGGGGACTGATTGGGGGATGCTCAAGAAATACGCCGACCTGAATCTGCTTTGCCGAATCCATAATCGCCACGTTTCATCAGGTCGATGTATAGCGCAAGACACCTCGGTCAGCTCCCTCTCCCTCCGGGAGAGGGCTGGGGTGAGGGGCAAGCCTGGCGCAGGGGGCTGCCCCACCTCCGATCAGTAGTCGATCCGAACATCCCCCTTCGGCACACTGCAGCAAGAAAGAATGTACCCCTCCGCCTCATCATCCTCGGTAATCCCGCCGTTGTGATCCATCTCCACCTCGCCGCCGAGCTTGAGCACCTTGCACGTCCCGCAGATCCCCATGCCGCAGGCTTTCGGGATCATCAGGCCGACCTTGGCAGCCGCCGCATGCACGGTCTCGCCCGGCGCAACGCGGATGCTCTTGTCCGATGAGGTGAATTCCACCAGGTGCAGATCCGCTGCCGGCACTTCCGGTGCTTCCGCCGCCTGTTCGGCCTGTTCCACCGCATCGGCACGGGCCTCCGGTGGCGTGGCGCCGAAGGATTCCTCGTGATAGCGCTTCATGTCGTAGCCGGCGTTTTCCAGCAGGCGCTTGACCGCGGTCATGTACGGCGTCGGGCCGCAGCAGAACACTTCGCGCTCGAGGAAGTCCGGCACCATCAGTTCCAGCATTTTGTGGTTGAGGTAACCGCGATAACCGGCCCACGGCTCGCCCAGCCCGTGTTTCTCGCAGATCAGGTGCAGGCTGAAGTTGTCGATCCGCGACGCCATGTGCTCCAGCTCACGGTGATAAATGATGTCTTTCGGCGAGCGGGCACTGTGGATAAACGTCATGTCGACGTTGCCGTTGGTGTCGTAGAACCAGCGCGCCATGGACATCACCGGGGTGATGCCGACGCCACCGCTCAGGTACAGCACTTTCGGGCTCGGGAAATCGATAGCGTTGAACAGCCCGACCGGCCCGTGCACCGCCAGCTCCTGGCCTTCGTGCAACGTGTCGTGCAGCCAGTTGGACACCTTGCCCCCCGGCACCCGCTTGATGGTCACCGAAAAGCTGTACGGCACCGAAGGCGAGCTGGAGATCGTGTAGGAGCGCATGATCGGCTGGCCGTCGATTTCCAGCTCCAGGGTCACGAACTGCCCGGGCTTGAAGAAGAACAGGATCGGCTGGTCGGCCATGAAGCAGAAGGTGCGCACATCCCAGGTTTCCTGGATGACTTTGACGCAACGGACGATGTGTCGGCCATTGGCCCAGGTCTGGGTGGTGACCGGATTCAGGAAGCTGTTCGACATGCTGTTCTCCACGGCCGACTGTCGGCCTTCATGTGGCGATTCTGCGTATAGCGCAGACGGCCCGTTTACCTATCCGCGACATTGACATACTTATCGCGACCAGCCCCCAACCACCGGGGGTTGCGCGTCGGGAACAGATTGCACCATGTCGCCCATGGATAAGGTTCTCGCCTGCGCCGGCCCCACACTCGCCTCACACAAAGACGATTCCTTTACACCTTGCGTTGCACCTCTATTTAGCAGCAGACCCGGATTAGCCACTTTTCACCGGCCACACAGAATGGCCCAGAGGATCACATCGATGGACACCGCAAAAATCAGCCTGGGCGACCCGCTGGAACCCGCACGCAAGGCCACCGCACAAATGCTGCAGGAGCGCGAGCGCACCTATTCGCTGCCGCAACCGTTCTACAGCGATGAGCGCCTGTTCGATATCGACATGCAGGAGATCTTCCAGAAAGAGTGGTTGATCGCCGGCATGACCTGCGAGATCCCGGCCAAGGGCAACTACATCACCCTGCAGATCGGCAAAAACCCGATCATCGTCATTCGTGGCGCAGAGGGCGTCGTGCACGCGTTCCACAACGTCTGCCGCCACCGTGGTTCGCGCCTGTGCACCAGCGACAAGGGCAAGGTCGCCAAACTGGTCTGCCATTACCACCAGTGGACGTATGAGCTGGACGGTCGCCTGCTGTTCGCCGGCACTGAAATGGGCGCCGACTTCGACATGAAGCAGTACGGCCTCAAACCAGTGAACGTGAAGACCGCCGGCGGCTACATCTTCATCAGCCTGGCGGAGAACCCACCAGCCATCGATGACTTCCTGTCGACGCTGAACCACTACATGGAACCGTACGACATGGAGAACACCAAGGTGGCGATTACCACCACCTTGATGGAAAAGGCCAACTGGAAACTGGTGCTGGAAAACAACCGCGAGTGCTACCACTGCAACGGCTCGCACCCGGAATTGCTGAAAACCCTGCTGGAGTGGGACGACGTCACCGACCCGCGCGCCGACCAGGCGTTCAAGGATCACGTCGCCGCTTCTGCTGCCGCGTGGGAAGCCGAAAAAATCCCTTATGCCCACGCCAGTTTCGGCCTGCGCAACCGCATCGTGCGCATGCCGCTGCTCAAGGGCACCGTCTCGATGACCATGGACGGCAAACAGGGCTGCGCCAAACTGATGGGCCGGATCAAGAACCCGGACCTGGGCTCGATGCGCATCCTGCACCTGCCGCACTCGTGGAACCACTGCATGGGCGACCACATCATCGTGTTCACGGTGTGGCCGATCAGCGCCCAGGAAACCATGGTCACCACCAAGTGGATCGTTCACAAGGATGCCGTCGAAGGCGTGGACTACGACGTCGAGCGCATGCGCAAGGTGTGGGACGCGACCAACGACCAGGACCGCCGTCTGGCCGAAGAGAACCAGCGCGGGATCAACTCCACGGCGTACCAGCCAGGCCCATACTCCAAGACCTATGAGTTCGGTGTGGTCAACTTCGTGGACTGGTACAGCGAGCGGATGCTGAGCAACCTCGGTGCCGAGCCTGCGCCCTACCTGAAAGGCGTCCCTGTTCAGGGTTAAGCCCGCGCCGTTCAGCAAAACCCGCAGACGTCGTCCGACGCTGCGGGTTTCTTTTTTCATGCCTTACTTCGCCATGATTCTCATGCTCGAAACCTTGCCATCCAGAGTATTGCTCGGACCACCTCGAATAACGCGGTAGGCACCCGCGTCATAGCTCCTTTCGAAGCTGCCAATGACCACCGGCGTAGTAATGTCGCTTATAAAATCAACCCGTGCGTAGCCCTGGTTTTCATTCACATCTTTATTTCCATAGACCATGAAACTGGAGCCTGCCTTGGCTTTAAGAACCTTCGCGGAGCGCGCTTCATCGTTATCACAGTCACCGCCGAAGTTGAATGTCCGGGTAGTCGCAAGGTTCACCGTACACACAACATTCTGAGTGGCGGAATTCCCCTCGTAGAACACCACGCTCGCGTCACGGAAGTCTCCTGGCGCCGGCGTTTTACCTATCGAAATACGCGAGATCTTTCCATCCAGACCGTTATTACGAACATGGGTTACTTTGATATCGGCGCTTTCAAAGTTAGCCTCGAAACTGTCGAGCTTTACTGACTCATTGATCCCGATATCACGCTTCACATCAACAAAGGTGTAATCATCACTTGTATTGCCGCCGGGCGAGTCATAAACACTGAGACGCGTACCTTTGGCGATCCCGCGCAACTCAAGCGAGCGCGCTTCATCGTTCTCACAGCCCCGTGCAGGCAAGCTGAAATCAAGATTCTGCCCCGCCGGAATCACGCAGACAGTGTCGCCGGTTCTATCGGCGCGGTTTTTCTCATAAAAGTAGAAACCACCCTGGGTCAGCGCTGCCGCATAGGGGAACGCATCACCGGTCTGGTTGAAGTCAATCGTCAGGAAGCTCGGTGCCGTGCGCTTGCCCAACGCGCTTGCGCAATGGTTGTCGACCCGACGCTCGAGCCACGTCAGGTTGTTATCCATGTCGCCTGCGTGCGCCGCCGTTGCACCCCAGGAATGAAACTGGTTCATCACGAACAGCCGTGGCCATTTTTCAAATCCGCTCGCCGCTACCGTCGGATAATAATTCGTCCAGCGCGATGGACAGCTCCAGTCATGCTTGAGCGAAGTAATGCCCAAGTCCCAGTAGTTCTGGCTTTCCCACTTGTTATCAAGCAGGACATTGACGGTTTTGCCATTGACCGGATACTCGCCGTCGTGTCGGTCAGTAAGGATCACCAGACGCTTGCCGCTGCCGATCATTTGCTCCAGGGTCGGCCAGGTGGCCGAGTTCTTATGGGCCGCTGGATCAAATACCCAGTCCGCCAGACCCGGTACCTGACTGATCGCGCGAGTCAGGCTGGCCCTTTCCACGCGGGTTTCCAGCAACAGCGTCACCACGGCGTTGGGGTTGCCGCGCAGGAAAGGCAGGAACACGTTGTTCAGTGCATCGGCAAACTTCGTGTTAGTGCTGACATTGCAAGCACCTGGATCTTTCGGGGTATGGCACAGATAAGCATCTGCCTCACCACCCGAAGTACCGGGGTGCAAGTCCAGCATGAAACCACGGACGCCCCGGTTGAGCTGTGTGCGCATGTCATCCAGATAACCATTGTGAGCCGTTACCCACGAATATTCGTTAAAAGGTTTCTCGAAGTTATTGATACCCGGCGCCGTTTCAGCAGCGGACACTAAGGACAACGAACCAACCTGGGCACTCAACAACCCCAGCAACAATACTGTTTTCTTGATAGTAAACATCGTTAAATCTTCCATGATACAAGTCCCGACAACCGAATGACTGCCGGCAACTTATTAACCGAAAAATTAAACGATCCGTATATCGATTATGTAGTTCCGAATGTTGTTATCAGTTGGAAAAACAAAAGTGCGCCCACCAGGGCGCACTTTAGTTAAATACACTAAATTGATCGCCAGCGAACTTCTCCGTTCTCGGCGATAAACTCTTCGACGATATTTTCCCCGTCCAGCTGAATTTTCGCGTACCCATTCAATACCCGCAGCGGATAGTCCGGATCCTTCGCATCTTTCGTCTCCGAAAACAGTACCCGCGAATGCCCGTTCAGCTCGCTGGTGGTGCCATAGGGAATCGCCCCGTGCCCGGCACATCGTGCGTGCAAACCGCCCTGGGGCGCGTAGACGATGCCGTTGTGCAGATGCCCCCAGTACCAGTAATCCGGCTCGCGCCCCAGCGCGTCGCACACCGGTTGATACAGCGCGGTCTTGTTGTGGCCGGTAATGTCGAAGCCCTGATGGTGGCTGAGCACCATGATTTTTTTGCGTTTCGGCAGACCTTTCATCCACTCGATCTGCGGCTTGTTCAGGGTGCCGTCCATGTACAGGTTCATCACGTCAGAGGCATACGCGGTGTCCAGCCCGACGATCAGCCAGTCATCATTGATCAGGGCAAAGTAGCTGGTGCCCTGCTGCCCCGGAAAACGCGCGGCCAGTTCCTTGAAATAACCATGGGCGCCGCTGTACATCTCGTGATTGGAGTTGAGGGTGAACGAGCCGTGGGTGCCCATCGGCCAGCCGGCCATGTCGGTGTCTTCCTGGGAATGTGTACCGGCGTAATAGACATCCCCCAAGTGAATGGTGAAATCGGCATTGGCCAGTTGCATCTGGTTGGCCACCGACACCGCTGGCGCATGGCTGTTGAACGGCCCGGTGCCCCAGTCGCCGGCAATTGCCAGCGTCACTTTGCGGTCCATTTGCACCAGCGCAGGATCAGTGCCGAAGCTCGCGTGATGACGCAGGTTTTCGATCCACTTGAGCAGCGCCTCGCTCCACAACAGATCCAGCAGCTCCCACTTGCGACATCCCAACAGCGTGCCGTCCTTGAGTACCGTGGTCTGCAATTGATCGGGTGATTGCGGTAACGGCGTCGCGTTGCCGATGCGCAGGATCGACAAACCGTGGGACAGCTCCCACGGCACCGCCGGCTCATCGTCCGGCAACTCGCCGTGCTTGAGCACGTACTGCGCCTGATCGTGACCGCGCTGAAGCAACTTGATGATGGCCTGGAACTCCTCGGGATCCAGTTCGCTGATGAGCTTCATCCAGGCCATTTCCACTCGCGTGAACAGGCCGTGCAGACGCACCTTTACCTTGTCGTATTCATGCTTCAGATGACTGACCGCTGACATGGCGTAATCCTCTATCCGTAAGGGTTCACAGGGTTTTCATGAATTCGATCAGCGCGCGCTTGTCGTCGTCCGACAGCGTCGTGCCATACAAGTGACCGGTGTTGTGATTGCCCTCCAGGCGCGTGTCGTACTTGAAGTCCGCCGAGGCTTTGGCCTGTGCGCCGCTGGTCACGAAACCGACGTTGACCGGGTCATAGACATCGGAGCCGGTGACGAACACCTGCGGACGCTTTTCCGGCGGCTGCAGCAAATCCCACAAGGTCGGCACCGAACCGTTGTGCAGGTACGGCGCACGCAGCCAGATCCCGTCGGTGGGCGTGTTGCTGTAGCTCTGGGTCTTGCGGTAGGCGCCAAAATCGAACGGCGGTTTCTTGAAGGTATGGAACGCCGCCACCAGCCCGGTGGTGAACGAGTCCAGCCGATGTGGATCGGTGCCGAGCTGGTCGATGTTGGTGGTGACCTGCCCGGTGTCGGCGCGACCGAAGTCGTGGCAACCGGCGCAATTGGTTTCCCAGATCGGTTTGCCCCGGGCGACCTTGGCCTGATCCAGTGCCCATGGCCACGCCGGCGCCTTGTGCCCGAGCAGCCAGTTGGTCACCCGGTTGAAACTCGGCGGCAGTACCGATTCCGGCGTCGCGCCCACGGCCATGGCAGCGGCGTAGTTGCGCTCGTGGATCTTGTTGTTATTGCCGTCCCAGTGCAGGTACATCGATTCCCGGGGTTTCTGGTTCCACACTTGTGGCAGGTCGACGGTGCCGATGGTCGAGTCATCCGGGAAGCCGAACACCACCATTTTCGTCGGGTTGAAGGTGTCGGTACGCCCCGGCCCCTGTGGCGGCCGCAGCTTCTGCCAGGCGTAGGCCTGTTTCTGCTTGAGCAGCGCGGTCTTGGCCATCGGGATGATCAAATAGCGGTTGTAGATCCGCTCGAAAAAGCCGAGCTGGAACTTGCTGTTGATCGCCGCCATCACCGCGTCGGTGGTGAATTTCGGGTCGCTGGCGCAATCGTAGGCGAACCACTGGAAGGCTTGCAGTTGCAGGGTGTTGGCCGGTGCGCTCGGCACATTCACGGCGACATCGCTGGCATTCGCCCGGTAGGAGCCGGTGTGGCACAGCGCGCAGTTCGGCTCGACGGTCGGGTAGCCGATCTGCCGCTTGGCCATGCCGATCGGCAGGTCCTTGCCGTTCTCGAACAGGAAACCGAAGACTTCCCAGCCGCCGGGTTTCGGCATTTTCTCAGGACACATCTGCGGCAGTACGGAGAACAGGTAATACGGGATCCGCGCTTCGATGCCCAGGCCAATGGCGGCGTACTTGTAGTGATCTTCGTCGGACGCATATTCCTGCTCCGGCACCACGCGCAACATCTGATACCAGGTCTCGTAGCCGATGAACCCGAGCAAAGCGACCACGACCAGCGTGCCGACCTTGAACGCGTGGCTCTGCCAATGCCGCGCCCACGCCGCCCGCCATTCGCGCCAGCCGTCACAGAGCAGCGCCAATGGTCGATTTTCAGGGGTGGTGCCGAGATACAGCAGGATGCCGAGGATCAGGAAAAAACTCAGGTCGCCCATCAGCATCGGGACGAACACCGAGCCCTGGCTGCTGGTGTTGATCAGGTAGATCCAGAACGCCACGGCGATCAGCCGCGTCAGTACACACAACCAGGAATGCACCACGTAGCGCGGCGCGTTGAAGCCCGACGGCATATAGAACACGCTGATGCCCACCAGCAGCATCCCGGCGTTTTCCAGCCACGGGTCGGAGAGTTGCGGCGGCAGGCCGACCACTGATGTCAGCAACCCCGGCGCGAACAGCGCCGGGATCGCGAACACCATGTTCATTGCAATGCCGAGCCAAATGAAACGTTGAAACCAGCGGATGTAGCTGTCCATGTCATCCATTTCCTTGTGCAAACCCGAGAGATGTATTGCCTGACCTGCCGCCTTCGCGAGCAAGCCCGCTCCCACATTGGACTGGGGGGTGTCTGCTGATTTTGTGACGGGCACAAAACCCTGTGGGAGCGGGCTTGCTCGCGAAGCGGACGACTCGATCCGAGATCAACCGAGGGCCGTCTTCTCCAGGTGTTCAAGGATGATCGGATACACATCGACCACCGCGTTCTTGCCGAACATGCAATCGATGTGGCCGTAGCCCGGCACCACATGCCGGCTGTAGCGCTCCGGCCCATGCTTCTCGCAAACCTTCTGATAGGTCTTGAGCGTACTCTCCGGCAAGTAGCACTGGTTTTCCGCGCCGCTGATGAAGCAGATCGGCATGGTCAACCGGTCGAAGTGCGGCATGTACACATCGTTACCCTTGAAATCCACCAGATGCCCTTTGCGCACGATCAGCGCCAGGTGCTCGAAGGTCTCGATGTTCGACTCGCCGAACAGCTCGTGCAGGTTGTCATGCAGCGTCTCGTTGAGAGTGTCGTGGCGGTAAAGCGAGGCATACATGAAGGTGATGCGGTGACACACCGGGTTGGTGCAATACCCCTGGGCCTCGATCCGCGCGTAGCCGTTGAGGGCCTTGTCGTAGAGTTTGTTGAACCAGTTTTCCTTGCTGTCGGCGTAGGCCGTCATCGACTTCACGCCAATCGCATCGAGCATGCCCGGCAGATGCAACCCGGCCTTCAGCCCCGTTGCGGTCGCCACCACCGTGTCGGCGGCAATCTGCGAGCAGACCACCGAACGCACGCCCTGCAAACCGGCGAGCAACGACATGAAGAACGTCGTCGCGCCATAGCAATGCACCACGCATTGCACGTCCTTCGCGCCGGTCTGCTGCTGGATTTGCCCGATGGCGGCTTTGAAGTCGTACTGGGCGATCTGGTCGCCGTTCCATTCCTTCTTGCTCGCCGGCAGCAGGATGCTCACGCGGAAATCCAGCAGCCAAACGTCGTAGTCGTGCTTGCACAGAAATTCGAGAAGGTTGGTCTGGATCGTATCGGTGGAAAAGATGTTCGAGCCCACACCCAATCCATGCACCAGCATCACCGGGCCTTTGCTGCCGGCCTGATAGCGGGTCAGGCGCAACTGCACGCCATCTTCGGTGGAGAAGAAATGCACGGCGGGTGTCGGCGCATCCAGCGGCCGTTTCAAACGTGGCGGCGCATCGGGATTGAAATACTTATCCCCTGCAAACACCCCGCCGTAACTCTCCCAGAGGATCCCGGCGAAGAACTTGCCGAACCGCGCCAGCCCTTCGATGCGCTCACGCTCGTTGCGCGCATTGAGGACTTTCATGGTGGTCATCTGTTTGGCGAAATCTGCCGGTTTGATGTGCATCACCCCGGAGCCGATCACCTCGCCCGTCTTGTCCGGTCCCCTATACAACGTCACGTAAAGGGTGCTGGTGTCATGCCAGATGTTCAGCACGCCGTTGTCTTCCGGCACGGTTTTGAACGCGCTGAAGAAATAGTCGCTGCCATCCTCGGCGGTCAGTTTCATGTCGTATTTCATGTGGCGCGTATCGACCTGCTGCTCGAATTGTTCAAACAGGTTGAACACGCCGTTGCTGGCGGTCAGCGGTTCTGGCGACAGAGCCGGGGCGATCACCGTACCGACGATGGTTGCCGCGTGCTCCGGCTCCTTGATCATCCGGTTGAGGTCGTTGGCGGTGATGGTCAGGGTGAAGTCGATCGGCGAGTTGTCTGCCTCGCCGCGTTTGGCCGCTGCTTCGTAGACCTTGAGATCAGTGCTCTGCGCGGCGGTGAAGGCCCGGGAGAAGTAGCCCTTCATGGTTTCGGTGAACTGCACGCCAAGGGTTGGCGGCGCGGTCTGTTTACGCGGCGCCGACGGCAGCGTGTAGTCGATCTTCCAGCCCCGGTCGGCCGCCAGCAGGCCCATGTTGCGCTCGCTGACGGCGGAGATGGTCAGCAGCGGATTGACCGCCAATGAGGTCGGAATCACCGCACCGTCGGTCACGTACAGGTTGGCGTAGACATCGGTGCCACTGGCGCCACTGAACACCTGGCCCTTGTGGTTGACCACACCCTGCGCGGCGTCTTCACCCATCACGCAACCGCCCAGCGGATGCACCGAGACGATGCTGTGCTTGAGCAGCTTGGTCCAGATCGGGTTTTCAACCCAGATCCCGCCCAGTGCCTTGGTGCTCTGGTGCAGGCGTTCGTTGCCGATCTTGAAGTTTTCCTGCTCGCCGACGCCCGGCCAGTCGATGCGCAGTTGATCCTTGTTGTCGAGGACCATGCGCCCCTGGCCGCTGTCGTGGCTCATGATCAGGTACGTCTGCATGTTGTGCAGCGCGCCATAGTACGGGCCGCGCAGGAAGCTTTCGGCCTCGCGCTCCTTGTACTTCACTTTGCCGCTGAAACTGTCGTCGGTGGGTACGCCGATCATCTCGGCGAACCCGGCCATCGCCGGCACCATCGGCCGCCCGAGGGCGCCGGGAATGGAGCCTTCCTCGATGACCATGCGACTGCGCCAGTCGCCTTCGGTGCGCATGTCGATGATCGAGGTGATGCACGGGCCGACCGGTTTCATTTCCTTGGCCGGGTGCGTGCCGAAACCGATGCCGTTGATGGTCTGCTCGCAGTTGTGGCCGAAGCCGAGGATGTCGCCGTTGCCGCTCATGTTCTCGCCGAGCTGCCCGGACATTGAAAGGCCCTTGTCCCGCGAACGCAGCAGAATTTCGGTGGAACCGAGGGTGCCGGCGGACACCACGACGATGTCGGCTTTCACGAACAGCGTCGGCGCGTCGAACTTCTCGCGACCACTGTCCAGGTATTGAAAGTGCACGATCCAGCCATTGCCGTCACGCTCCAGATGCCGCACCTGGGCCTGGCAGAAAATTTCCGCGCCGTGATTGGTGGCGTCCGGCAAATAGTTCATCAGCGTGGTGTTCTTGGCCTTGTTGTTACAGCCCGAAACGCAGTCGCCGCAGTGGTTGCACGGCAGTTGCTCGACACCCACGTGGTTGAGGTTGTTCGGCAGTTTGTCGAAGGTCACATTGATCGGCGGCTTGTAAAAATGCGCGCCTTGTTTGAGGAAATCCGCGGATTTTTTGTTGGCGTCGAGCTTGGGCAAATTCGGCGCGGTATTGGGGTAAGGGTTGGGTTTGAGCATTTCCCGGGCTCGCGCATAGCCTTCCTTGAGCAGGGTGTCGCGGTGTTCGCGCACCTCCTGTGGCCAGCGCGGGTCGTCGAACACTCCGGGTTCGGGCTCCAGAGAAACGTTGGCGTTGATCAGCGACGTGCCACCCAGGCCACAGCCGATCACTACGTTCTGCTGCGCGTTGACGTGCAGATCGAACAACCCGGTGCGCGAGCCGATATGGCCGTCCGGATCGTGTACCTGCAACTCTTCAGTCGCGGCGATCATGGTGTTGGGATATTCACCGGGCTGGATTTCCCGACCGCGTTCCAGCAGACACACCTTTTTGCCGGCCCGGGACAAGCGCGAAGCGGCAATACCGCCGCCATACCCGGAGCCGATGACGATCACGTCGTAGTGTTCTTTGATTTCGCTGATGGGCGTTGCGATCCGTGTCATGAGGTGGTTCCTCTCTCAGGCAGATGGGGCAACTCTGCGGTTGCCTGCAATCAATGGGCGAACGGGCACCTGGCCTCCGGTTTCGGCGGCAGTACAGCGATGTGGGCGATATCGACTCGCTAGAGACGTGCGTGCTGATTGGCGGCACGACGCAAGGTGCGTTTGCGCGGCGTCGGAGCCGACTGCGCGCGGAGCATGCGGGGATTGAGGGGTGAGCGATGTGGCTGGGTATCCATCACGCGTTCTCCCTGAACCAGATGTGGATAAGTGACGGCGATCCTTGTGCCATTGGAGTGAAGACAGCGGCCGGATTGAAGTCAAGGCAAGCTCTTAGAACTGTATGAAATCTGATCAATTGCCGTTTGGACTATAGCCGGCGGGGCTTGCAGGGTTTGGCGAACAAGTTATCCACATAGCCACCCACAGCAAATGGGGACAACTGTGGATGACCCGGAAAAATATCGACGGTTTTGTGAAGAAATACCGTGACTTATCCAGAAGCAGGGTTTCCGGTGACGATTGTCTGTTTTTTGATCAACACCCTGAAGAGCACGGAATACATGGCTTTCAGAGGATGGCGAACACCTTATCCACAGAAGCGCCAACAGAGTTCGGGGGTAACTTGGCGGATGCTGTGGAAAAGCGCTGGAGGCCTTGATAAATCTTGGTTTTCGAGTGGATCGGTGGGTTGAAACGCTGAAATGATCGTTTTTTGATCAAGCCCTCGTAAGCCACGTTTTACATGGCTTGCAGCGGATAGCGAACATCTTATCCACAGAAGCGCCAACAGAGATTGGGGGCAAGTTGGGGAGTTGTCCTGGGGAAAAACTCAGAAAAAACCGCGAGTTAGGCTGGTTGTTTTTTGATCTTAGGGCTGGAGGGCTTGATTGGTATGGGGTTCGGAGAGGGGCGAACATGTTATCCACAGAGTGGTTAACAGGGATTGTGGGTAAACAGCCCTCCCTCACCCCAGCCCTCTCCCGGGGGGAGAGGGAGCCTACGGTGGTGATCTTGCGGGATACATCGACCTGAACGATCACAGTGACCTCTGGTTTGATCAAACTGCGGCAAGACAATGCGATTGATGCTTGGCGAACCAAGGTCACCGCTGAAGTCGCAGGTCGATGTAAGAGGCCGGCCCAACTCGGTCAGTCCCCTCTCCCCTTGGGAGAGGGCCAGGGTGAGGGGCTTTGGCTTTTAGCGGACAACACCTTCTTCAATCAGCAACTTCAAAATCGCTTCCGCACCAGCCTGCGCCGTCACACCTTTAAGCACCTGCCCCCCACCCCCACTCGCCTTGGCCGTCGCCGCCTTCATCCGGTCCGCCCCGCTCTTGGCCTTGATCACTTTCAACCGTTTCGGCCGGGGCTTGGCCGGTTGCAGGGTCGACACCGCAAGCAATTCGTCATCCACCACTTCCACATCTTTTGCCTGAAGAACGCCACGCCGCGCCGGCCCGTAAGCGCTTTGCCGAGGTTTGGGCGCGGCGTTATCCACAGTCGCCAGAAACGGCAAGCGAACCTTCAACCGGCGCCGCTGCCCACGGGGCAACGCCTGCAACACCAGCGCCGAACCGTCGTTGATCGACTCGACCTGCGCCAACCCCACCACCAGCGGCCAGCCCAGGCCTTCGGCCAGCAGGAACGGCAGCATCCCCGAGCCTTCGCCGGTTTCCGCCTGGCTGCCGGTCAACACGACCTGGGCACCGGCATCACGCAGATAGTCGGTCAACGCCGGCAACGCGTCGGCGCCAGCCGGTTGTTCCAGCACATGCATCTGTGTAAGTCCCATGCCCAGATAAGCGCGCAGAGCAGGTTCGCCAATGTCCCCGGCATGCAGCACTTGCAGGTTATCCCCCGCCAGTTGCAGACCGAGTTCCACCGCACGGGCGTCCTGTTCGGCGCGGCGCGGGCGGCCGGAGGTCGGGTGGGCGCCGATTGAAACCAGACTGATGATCTTTGTGCTCATAACCGTTCCTTAAGCCGCATCGCGCTTGGCTTCGTTGCGGTAAGCCTCTACCGCTGCGATCAAGGCCTGAAGAATTTCTGCGCTTTCGCCGATCACCGACAGATCGGCGCGCTTGATCATGTCGCAACCCGGATCGAGGTTGATCGCCACCACCTTGTCGCAGGCACCGATGCCTTGCAGGTGCTGGATCGCCCCGGAAATCCCCACGGCCACGTAAACCCGTGCCGTAACCCAGGTGCCGGACGCGCCGACCTGGCGGTCGCGGGTCATGAAGCCGTCGTCCACGGCCACCCGCGAGGCGCCTTCGGTGGCACCAAGGGCGGCGGCGGTCCTGTGGAAAAGCTCCCAGTCCTTGACCCCGTTGCCGCCGGAGAAAATGAACTCGGCTTCCGCCATCGGAATCGCCGCCGGGTCCACCGCTACGGCACCCAGATCCTCGATCCGCGACAAGCTGCGCGCCACGGGTGTGGATAACTCCACCGGCAGCGCTTCGTGACGGGTTTCGCTGACCGGTTCGGCGCATTCGGCGGACGCCAGAATCAGCCGTGCGACCGGACGGGCAAGATCCTGCAAGCCTGCACCGGCGCGGCCGATGCACTCCTGATCCTTGACCTGCCACACCCGTGTGGCCGGGCGCTCGCCCAATGCAGCGGCAAAGCGCCGACCGAGTTCACCGCCACCGCTGCGACTGTCTGGCAGCAGCCAGTGACGCGGGTTGAATTGGTTATCCACAGCCCGCAGGCCCTGGATCCGTTGCTCCGGTGCATAACCGCTGAATTCTTCGCCTTCCAGCACCAGCAAGCGGTCAACGCCCGCCGTGGCGAAAGCGTTTTCCTTGTGCTCGCCGAACACCACGGCCAGCACCGCGCCGTCGCTGCCGGCCAGTTGATGGGCCAGGCCAAGCAAGTCGCGGTCGTGGCTGCTCAGGCGGCCGCCGACCATGTCCGGCACCACGCTGATATAGAACGCCGGGGCCGGCACCTGGTGCAGCGGCAATTGCACTTCGACCGCTGCCGAGCGTTTGACCGCCCCGCCCTGCTGGGCGCCGCTGCGGTCAATGCGCTTGATGCCGTTCGGTCCGATGAAGCCGATGCCGTGCAGGTTCTTGCGAATGATCCCGTTGGGGCCCATCCAGCTGTGTTGCGCCGGTTGCATGGCCGCGTGCAGCGGGTGCAGGCGGTTGCGTGCGATCCATTCGGCGCGGGGGTCGCGGCGGATAATGTCGCTCATCAGTGGGCCTCCGCAGGTTCACGTTTGGCCGGAGTGGCAGGCTTGTTCGGCGCGGCGTCTTCAAGCAGCGCATCGGCCACCAGCTCGGCGATGTCCTTGATCAGGGGACGCGGTTCGACCACGCCTTCGAGCATCGCCGTGCACTGTGGACAACCCACGGCCACCAGTTCGGCACCGGTCTCGCGGATGTCTTCCATGCGCATGTCGGGGATCCGCTGCTTGCCCGGAATGTCGGTGATCGGCGCCCCGCCACCACCGCCGCAGCAGCGAGAGCGGAAGCCGGAACGTTGCATTTCCTTGATCTCGATACCGAGGGCGCGCAGCACTTCACGCGGCGCCTCGTACTCGCCGTTATAGCGGCCGAGGTAGCACGGATCGTGATAGGTCACGCTGTTGCCTTTGTGCTGACCGAGGTTCAGCGCTCCGGCCTGGATGATTTCCGCCATATAAGTGCTGTGGTGCTGCACGAGGTAGTTGCCATCGAACGCGCCGTACTCGTTTTTCAGCACGTGGAAGCTGTGCGGATCGCAGGTGACGATGCGGTTGAAGCTGTATTTGGCCAGGGTCTGGATATTGCGCTTGGCGAGCAACTGGAAAGTCGCTTCATCACCCAGACGTCGGGCCACGTCACCGCTGTCGCGCTCTTCGAGTCCGAGCACCGCGAAGTCGACTTTGGCCGCTTTCAGCACTTTGACGAAAGCACGCAGGGTGCGCTGGTTGCGCATGTCGAAGGCGCCGTCGCCGACCCAGAACAGCACGTCGGTGGACTGCTTTTCGCTGAGCAGGTTGAGGTTCAGGTCCGCCGCCCAGTTCATCCGCCCGCCCGGGGCGAAACCGCCAGGGTTGTCGGTGGCAATCAGGTTTTCCAGGACTTCGGCGCCCTTGTTCGGGGTCGCGCCTTTTTCCAGGGTCAGGTGACGGCGCATGTCGACGATGGCATCGACGTGCTCGATCATCATCGGGCATTCCTCGACGCAGGCGCGGCAAGTGGTGCACGACCACAGGGTTTCGGCATCCACCAGACCGTTGACGATCGGTTGATGCGGATTGCCGCTGTGTTCGCCGATCGGTTTGCCGGGATAAGGGCTGCCGGCGAACTTGGCATCGGTGCCGCCGGCGAGGCCGACGACCATGTCCTGAATCAGCTTTTTCGGATTCAACGGCTGGCCGGCGGCGAACGCCGGGCACGCGGCTTCGCACTTGCCGCACTGCACGCAGGCATCGAAACCGAGCAACTGGTTCCAGGTGAAATCCTTGGGTTTTTCCACACCCAGCGGCGCGGTCGGATCATTCAGGTCCAGCGGTTTCAAACCGGTGGAACGACCACCACCAAAACGTTCGGCGCGACGGTGCCAGGCCAGGTGCAACGCACCGGCGAAGGCGTGCTTCATCGGGCCGCCCCAGGTCATGCCGAAGAACAGCTCCGACACGCCCCACAGCACGCCGATCCCGAGAATCGCTGCGAGCACCCAGCCACCGAAGTTCTCCGGCAGGATCCCGGCCACCGGCAAGGTCACCAGGAAGAACGAGGCCGAGAACGCCAGCAGGCTTTTCGGCAGCCGCATCCACGGGCCTTTCGACAGCCGTGACGGCGGGTTGAGCCGACGCCGATAAACGAAGATTGCCCCGACGAACATCACCGCCGTCATCAGCAGCAACGCATAGCCGAGGAGGCGGTTATGCAGGCCGAAACCGTGGACCAGAATCGCCAGCACGATCGACGCCACCGCCCCGCCCGCCGTGGCGACGTGGGTGTTGGCGATGTATTTGTCCCGCGCCACCACGTGGTGCAGATCGACCATGTAACGCTTGGGCATGGCGAACAGGCCGCCGATCAGATCGACCTTCGAGGCCCGGCCCCGGCGCCACATGGCCACCCGCCGCAACGCCCCCAGCACCGCGAGGGCCAGGGCTGCGAACAACAGGATTGGAAGAAGGGTGTTCAACATAGGTGTTGCTCCCAAAGACCTCGGGTCTTGCAGGTCGAGATGCCTTACTCGGTCACTGTGGGAGCGGGCTTGCCCGCGAATGCATTCTGTCAGTCACATATTCATCGACTGACCCACCGCTATCGCGGGCAAGCCCGCTCCCACAGGGTCTTGTGCAAGCTTTTAGAAATCCTTGCAGAGGCGCAGGGCGTCGTAGATGGCGGCGTGTGTATTACGCTGCGCCACGCAGTCACCGATGCGGAACAGCAGGTAACCGTCGCCGTTGCTGCTCAACGAAGGTTGCGGCTGGATCGCGAACAGCGCCTCGACATCGATCTGGCCCTTGTTGCGCGAGCCGTCCTTGAGGGCGTAGTAGATTTCTTCGTCCGGGCGCACGCCGTTCTCGACCACCACCTGATCCACCACTCGCTCCTCTTTGGCGCCGGTGTATTCGTTCTCCAGCACGGCGACGAGCTTGTCGCCTTCGCGGTAGACCTTCTCCAGCATCATGTCGCCGGTCATGATCACTTCTTTCGGGTACATGCTGCGGTAGTAAGTCGGGAACGACGTACCACCGATGGCCACGCCCGGCTTGATGTCGTCGGTGACGATCTCGACCTGGCTGCCCTTGTCGGCGAGGAAGTCGGCCACCGACATCCCGGTGAACTCGCAAATGGTGTCGTAGACCAGCACGTTCTTGCCCGGCGCGACTTTGCCGTCAAGCACGTCCCAGCTGCTGACCACCAGCCCTTCGGCGGCGCCCCAGTGTTCGTTCTGTTCCAGGTACGGGTGACCGCCAACCGCCAGCACCACGATGTCCGGACGCAGATCCATGATGGTGTCGGCATCCGCTGCAGTGCCCAGACGCAGGTCGACTTTCAGTCGCGCCAGTTCCAGCTGGAACCAGCGGGTGATGCCGGCGATCTGGTCACGCTGCGGCGCTTTCGAAGCCGTGGTGATCTGGCCACCGATGAATTCCTTCTTCTCGAACAGGGTCACGTCGTGGCCACGTTCGGCTGCCACGCGGGCAGCTTCCATCCCCGCCGGACCGGCACCGACGATCACCACCTTGCGTTTCGGCCCGGTGGATTTTTCGATGATGTGCGGCACGCCCATGTATTCACGGGAGGTCGCGGCGTTCTGGATACACAGCACGTCCAGACCTTGATACTGACGGTCGATGCAGTAGTTGGCGCCGACGCACTGCTTGATCTGGTCGATCTGGCCCATCTTGATCTTGGCGATCAGGTGCGGGTCGGCGATGTGGGCGCGGGTCATGCCGACCATGTCGACGTAACCGCCCTCCAGAATCCGCGTGGCCTGGTTCGGGTCCTTGATGTTCTGCGCGTGCAGCACCGGAACCTTGACCACTTCCTTGATCCCGGCCGCCAGGTGCAGGAACGGCTCCGGTGGATAACTCATGTTCGGAATCACGTTGGCCAGGGTGTTGTGGGTGTCGCAACCCGAGCCGACGACGCCGATGAAATCGAGCATGCCGGTGTCGTCGTAATACTTGGCGATCTGCTTCATGTCTTCGTGGGACAGACCGTCCGGGTGGAACTCGTCACCGCAGATGCGCATGCCGACACAGAAATCGTCACCGACTTCGGCGCGTACGGCTTTCAACACTTCCAGACCGAACTTCATCCGGCCTTCAAAGGTGCCGCCCCATTCGTCGGTACGCTTGTTGACCCGCGGGCTCCAGAACTGGTCGATCATGTGCTGGTGCACCGCCGACAGTTCGACGCCGTCCAGACCACCGGCCTTGGCACGGCGCGCCGCTTGCGCGTAGTTGCCGATCACCCGCCAGATTTCTTCCGGCTCGATGGTCTTGCAGGTGGCGCGGTGCACCGGTTCGCGGATGCCCGACGGCGACATCAGGGTCGGCCAGTGGAAACCGTCCCAACGGGAGCGACGGCCCATGTGGGTAATCTGGATCATGATCTTGGCGCCATGCTTGTGCATGGCGTCGGCGAGATTCTGGAAGTGCGGGATGATCCGGTCGGTGGACAGGTTCACCGAACTCCACCATTGCTGCGGGCTGTCGATCGCCACCACGGACGAACCGCCACAGATCGCCAGGCCGATGCCGCCCTTGGCTTTCTCTTCGTAATACTTGACGTACCGTTCGGTGGTCATGCCGCCGTCGGTCGCGTAGACCTCGGCGTGCGCGGTGCTGAGCACGCGGTTGCGGATGGTCAGTTTGCCGATCTGGATCGGCTGGAACATTGCTTCGAAAGCCATGGCGGGTTCCTCGACTTACAACGGCTTGACGGTGAACAGGCCGTCATCGTGGCCTTCTTCGGAGCCACCGTAGACCTGCTCGGCCACAGTGCGGATCTTGCTGCCGCGCGCGGCGAGGATCTGATCCATCGCGCCGGCAAACCAGCCGGTGAACATGTAGTCGACCTTGCGCCCGACCTTGCCGTAGACGTAGACGAACGCCGAGTGTTCGAGCTTGACGCTGGCGGTGCCCTTGTCGAGGTCGATGTCCTGGATCTTGAACAGGCCCCAGCCGCGCTGCGACAGGCGCTTCATGTAGTGCTCGAACACCGCGACGCCTTCCAGGCCGTGGCATTCGGCTTCTTTTTCACACCAGTGCCAGGCGGATTTGTAGCCGGCCTTGTAGAGGATCTCGGCATAGGCGTCGGCGCCCAGCACTTCCTCGATGCCCATGTGGTTGTTGACGAAGAAGTGGCGCGGCACGTACAGCATCGGCAGGGCGTCGGAGGTCCAGACACCGGTCTCGCTGTCGACTTCGATTGGCAATTGCGGGGCGATCTTGGCCATGGAAACTTAACTCCAGAAAAATTTGGGTGTTGCCCCCGGCGCGGACGGCCGGGGGAAAGTATTCGGGAAGCGGCGGCTTATTCGCCCCAGACGTCTTTCAGGACGTTGACCCAGTTCTCGCCCATGATCTTGCGCACGACTCGCTCGGAGTGGCCGCGCTTGAGCAGGGTTTCGGTGAGGTTCGGGAACTCGCCGACGGTGCGGATGCCCAGCGGGTTGATGATCTTGCCGAAGTTGGTCAGACGGCGGGCGTAGCCCTTGTCGTGGGTCAGGTATTCGAAGAAGTCCTGGCCGTGACCCTGAGTGAAGTCGGTACCGATGCCGATGGCGTCTTCGCCCACGATATTCATGGTGTATTCGATGGCTTCGGCGTAATCGTCGATGGTCGAATCGATGCCCTTGGCCAGGAACGGCGCGAACATGGTCACGCCGACGAAACCGCCGTGGTCAGCAATAAACTTAAGCTCTTCATCGGACTTGTTGCGCGGGTGCTCTTTCAGCCCCGACGGCAGGCAGTGGGAATAGCAGACCGGTTTTTTCGATTCGAGGATGACTTCCTCGGAAGTCTTGGAGCCGACGTGGGACAGGTCGCACATGACGCCGACACGGTTCATCTCGGCAACGATTTCGCGACCGAAGCCCGACAGGCCGCCGTCACGCTCGTAGCAACCGGTGCCCACCAGGTTCTGGGTGTTGTAGCACATCTGCACGATGCCGACGCCGAGCTGCTTGAACACCTCGACGTAGCCGATCTGGTCTTCGAACGCATGGGCGTTCTGGAAGCCGAAGAGGATGCCGGTCTTGCCCTGCTCCTTGGCCTTGCGGATGTCGGCGGTGGTGCGGACGGGGATCACCAGGTCGCTGTTTTCGCGGATCAGCTTCTGGCTGGCAGCGATATTGTTGACCGTGGCCTGAAAGCCCTCCCACACCGACACAGTGCAGTTGGCCGCCGTCAGACCGCCCTTGCGCATGTCTTCGAACAGCTCGCGGTTCCATTTGGCAATGATCAGACCGTCGATAACGATGCTGTCGGCGTGTAATTCGGCTGGGCTCATCAGGCGTCCCCTTATTGGCGATTCATGCGCCGAATCGTCTGCCGGCGCTTTGGGGCCAGCATATGCCTCGGTGCGCGACCAGCCGGGTGCAAAAACGACAGGGGAATTGCCGAAAGCGTCAATCCGCGACAAAGGGTCGCCAACCGGTCCGACCAGCCACCTGTTCAAGCCCGCAAGCTTGAGCCAGAATCTGCCGCATCTTGGATACACCACTGGATTAGAGCGGCGACATCAATGAAATCGATCTTCCTGGCTTTGGCACTGATTGCGACCGGCGTACACGCCGCCGAAGAGTCCGACAACAACCCGTGCGACGCGGTGGAAAACGACGTCCAGACCCTGGAATGCTCGACCTACAGCCGCACCACCGCCGAAGACCTGCTCCAGGACAACTTCAAAAGCCTGAACGAGCGCATGCAATCGACCTACGGCAAGAACCCTGCGCAACTGGCCGACATCACCACCAAACTCAAGACCGCCCAGCAACAATGGCTGAAAACCCGCGACGCCGACTGCGCCGTCGAAGCCTTCCCGGCGACGGACGGCAGCAAGGCGTTCAAGATTGCGCAGAATGATTGCGTGGCGCGGATGAGTGACGAGCGGTCGGAGTTTTTGGAGTCGATTGGGCAGGAATAAGTCAAAGATGGAAAGCATGATTCCCCACGATGTCGTTAGCCGCATCGTTGATGGCGCCCTCCCGGTTCGCGCCTGGCGCGAACATCTCAACCTGACCCAGGAAGAAGTGGCGAAGCGCATGGGCATTTCGCAGCCGGCTTTTGCCCAGCAGGAAACCGTTGCGAAGCCGCGCAAGGCCACTCGCGAGAAGATTGCAGCGGCATTTGGCATCACCGCCAACCAGCTTGAGCTGTAAGCTGCACCTCATCAGCCAATCAAGGGATTCACATGAACATCTGCGGTATCGAAATCAAAGGCAGTGAAGCGATCATCGCCGTGGCGTCCCTCAACGGTTCGGTGCTGAGCCATGTCGCACTGAGCACCAAGAAAATCACGCTGGACGATGACGACGAGGCGGCCAACGTGAAGCTGTTCGCGGCTCAGGTGGCGTCGTTTGTGCGCGAGAACTCGATTGATCGCATCGCGATCAAGAAGCGCAGCAAAAAGGGTGAGTTTGCCGGTGGGCCGACCACGTTCAAGATCGAGTGTGTGTTTCAGTTGCTGGACGCTTGTGAGGTGACGCTGCTGTCGCCGCAGACGATCAATGCCCAGGCCAAAAAGCACAATTTCGAGCTGCCGGGGACGCTGAACAAGTATCAGCATGAAGCCTACAAGGCAGCGTGCTCGGCATTGATGAAGAAGTAACTAGCCTGCTTTACGCGCGCTCAGCCAGTCGCCGAAGGACTTGTCTTCCAGCGCATAGCCACCACGGCTCGACTTCCACACCAGCTCCTTGTCCCGCAGGGCATCGATACAGGCCTGAATGGTCTGGGTGCCCGGCACCACGTCGCTGCCCAGATTTTCCAGCGCCTTGCTGACCGCCATGAGCGTGCTGTCGGTGAACGGCGCAAATGGCTCGTTGTTTCGTGAGCGCTCCACCATCACTTCCAGCACGGCGCGCTGAGGAATTGTCAGGTTGTTCCAGGCGCTCTCGAACTCGGTCCACACGCCTGCGCGCAACAATTCGGCACGGCTCTGCAGCAGTTGGCCCAGATTACTGGCCTCGCCCAGCTCCAGTGCCACTTCACCAATGATGGTGCGCAACATTTCCGGGCGTCGTCCCACCAATTCAAAGGCGTCGTCGATATCGGCAGCACTGAACTGGTTGGTCTCGGCCAGATGGGCGTTGAGGTGCAAGGTGTACGCCTGGGTGAACTCTTTTCCCAACAACGGAAAGGGCGTGATGCTCGAGCCGAAGAACGGTTGGCTCTTGCCCAGCACCAGGTGGGCGAGTTTGTCGCGATTGGAACCGGTGAACACCAGATGCAAACCGCTGCCCTCGCCTTCACGTCCCTGGTTGAGTTGATCCCGTGCAGCCTTCAGGGCAAACATCGCGTTGATGCCCGCTGCGGTGGTGAGGGCGTGCTGGGCCTCGTCGATCACCAGCACCACGGGTTTTTCGGCGGCGCTGTGAAGCAGTTCCAGCGCTTGAGTCAGGGTCGCGCCCGCCGGCAGCTGCGGCTTGGTGAAATCCCAGGACAAGGTACGCAGAAAGCTGAGTTTTTCGATTCCGATGTTCTTTGCCAGTTTGCGGATGCCCTTTTCAAAGGGGACCAACGCACCTGCAATGGCACTGGCGATCAAATCAGCAGGGTCTTTTTCCTTGTCGGCCCACAGGTCGACGTAAACCGCCAGCCAGCCTCGAGACTGGCATTCCGGGATCAGATCCTCCCGCAGGAAGGTACTTTTGCCTGTGCGACGCGGTGCTGCCAGAAAAAGGCCTGAGGTGAAATCCTGCAGACCTGCTCCCACCAGACCATCGGCAACGCTGCGGGCCAGAGCAGGGCGGCGGAAAACGAAGCCGTTGTTTCGGGACATGGTTTTACACTCAATTATTCAAACGACTGTAATTTATACCACCAAGTATAATTAACTATAATCGTCCGTCAAACGGCCTCCCGTCTCCGGTCCTCTCGTGGACACCGGGCAAACTTCGCCCGGTAGCTGCGGGTGAAATACGACGGTGATTCAAACCCGCAGGCGATGCTGACTTCCAGCACGCTCATGTCGGTCTGGCGCAACAGTTGCCGGGCCTTTTCCAGTCGCAAGCGCAGATAGAAATTGCTTGGTGTGTCGTTCAGGTGCAGGCGGAACAGGCGCTCCAGTTGCCGCCGCGTCACCTTGATCGATTCCGCCAGTTCCAGGGTGGTCAGCGGCGGTTCGCTGTGCTGCTCCATCTCGCCGATCACATGCACCAGTTTCTTGTTGCTGATGCCGTAGCGCGTGGCGACTTCCATGCGCTGGTGGTCCTTGCGCGGGCGAATCCGCCCCAATACAAATTGCTCGCTGACCTGGATCGCCAGTTGCGGGCCGTGGGCCTGGGCGATCAGGTCGAGCATCAGGTCGATGGAGGCGGTGCCGCCGGCAGAAGTGATGCGCCGACGGTCGATCTCGAACAGCTCCTGGGTGACGCTGAGCTGTGGATAAGACTCCTTGAAGGCGTCGATGGCTTCCCAGTGCAGGGTCAGGCGATGGCCATCGAGCAGGCCCGCCTCGGCGAGGACGAAGCTGCCGGTGTCGATAGCGCCGAGGGTCACGCCTTCGTTGTCCAGCCGTCGCAGCCAGTGCCCCAGCGCCGGGGTGGCGAACTTCAGCGGTTCGAAACCGGCGACCACCAACAGCGTCGCCCCTTTCTTCAGCGGCTCCAGCGCCGCATCGGCGTTGACCGACATCCCGTTACTCGCCAGCACCGCCCCGCCATCGGCACTCAATACGTGCCAACGGTACAGCTCGCCGCGAAAGCGGTTGGCCACCCGCAGCGGTTCGATCGCAGAGATGAAACCGATGGCGGAAAAACCCGGCATCAACAGAAAGTAGAAATCCTGGGACATGGCGCGCACTCGAATCGCGGGTAGCGTGCAACGTTGATACGCCAGTTGTCGGCGGCATTCAAGAGCACAGGTCGCTGCAGTGCAAGAGCTGGTCGCCGCAGTGCGTTTTCAGCGGGGAGCAGCTGCGTAACTTGGCATCACCGGCGCATCAGACACCGGAACCCACAATAACGACCTGCCGAGGAACCCGACATGAAACGACTGATCAGCAGCTGTGTTCTCGCACTCAGTGGTACCGCGTTTTTAAGCGCCAGTGTCATGGCGGCCGAACCTGCCTCGTGCCAGAACGTGCGCATGGGCGTCGTGAACTGGACCGACGTGATCGCCACCAGCGCCATGGCCCAGGTTCTGCTCGACGGCCTCGGCTACAGCACCAAACAGACCAGCGCCTCCCAGCAAATCGTCTTCGCCGGGATCCGCGACCAGCGTCTGGATCTGTTCCTCGGCTACTGGAACCCGCTGATGACCCAGACCATCACCCCGTTCGTCGACGCCAATCAGGTCAAAGTCCTCCAGGCCCCGAGCCTCAAGGACGCCCGCGCCACCCTCGCCGTGCCGACCTATCTGGCGGACAAGGGTCTGAAAACCTTCGCCGACATCGCCAAGTTCGAGAAGGAGCTGGGCGGCAAGATCTACGGCATCGAGCCAGGCTCGGGGGCCAACACTCAGATCAAGGCGATGATCGCCAAGAACCAGTTCGGCCTCGGCAAGTTTCAGCTCGTGGAATCCAGCGAGGCCGGCATGCTCGCCGCTGTCGATCGCGCCGTGCGCCGCAAGGAAGCCGTGGTGTTCTTCGGCTGGGCGCCGCACCCGATGAACGTCAACGTGCAAATGACCTACCTGACCGGCAGCGACGACGCCCTCGGCCCGAACGAAGGCATGGCCACCGTATGGACCGTCACCGCGCCGAAATACGCCGAACAATGCCCGAACGTCGGTCGCCTGCTGAGCAACCTGACGTTCACCGCCGAAGACGAGAGCCGGATGATGCAGCCGCTGCTCGATCACAAGGACGCTTTCGAATCGGCCAAACAATGGCTCAAGGATCACCCGCAGGACAAACAGCGCTGGCTCGAAGGCGTGACCACCTTCGATGGCAAACCGGCGGCTGAAAACCTCCAGCTCACCAGCAAATAAACCTCGATTGAAAAGCCCCTCACCCTAACCCTCTCCCGGAGGGAGAGGGAACCGACCGACGTTTCGCAGCCCGCCACGGGCTGCGAACAGACCCATCACGCCTGAAGGAAAATGCACCATGAACCACGACGTCATCATCACCTGCGCACTCACCGGTGCTGGCGACACGACCGCCAAGAGCCCTCACGTGCCGGTCACCCCGAAACAGATCGCAGCAGCCGCCGTCGAAGCCGCCAAGGCCGGCGCCACGGTCGTGCACTGCCACGTCCGTGACCCGCAGACCGGCAAGTTCAGCCGTGACGTGGCGCTGTACCGCGAAGTCATGGAGCGCATCCGCGAAGCCGACGTCGACATCATCGTCAACCTCACCGCCGGCATGGGTGGCGACCTGGAAATCGGCCCGGGGGAGAACCCGATGGAGTTCGGCCCGAACACCGATCTGGTCGGCCCGCTCACACGTCTGGCCCACGTTGAAGAACTGCTGCCGGAAATCTGCACTCTGGATTGCGGCACCCTGAACTTCGGCGACGGCGACACCATTTACGTCTCCACCCCTGCGCAACTGCGGGCCGGCGCCAAGCGCATAACCGAGCTGGGCGTGAAGGCGGAGCTGGAGATTTTCGACACCGGTCACCTGTGGTTCGCCAAACAGATGATCAAGGAAGGCCTGCTCGACAACCCGCTGTTCCAGCTGTGCCTGGGCATCCCGTGGGGCGCGCCAGCCGACACCACCACCATGAAAGCCATGGTCGACAACTTGCCGGCCGACGCGGTGTGGGCGGGTTTCGGCATCGGCCGGATGCAGATGCCGATGGCCGCGCAAGCGGTGCTGCTCGGCGGCAACGTGCGGGTCGGTCTGGAAGACAACCTGTGGCTGGACAAAGGCGTGCTCGCGACCAACGGCCAACTGGTCGAACGCGCCAGCGAGATCCTCAGCCGCCTCGGCGCCCGCGTGCTGACCCCGGCTGAAGGTCGCAAGAAGATGGGCCTGACCCAGCGCGGCTGAAATCACCCTTTCCCCCGGTGGGCGGGCCATTGACGCCCACCGTTTTTTTGCCTCATTCCAGGAAGTGACCATGAGCTTTATCACCGAAATCAAAACCTTCGCAGCACTGGGCAGCGGCGTCATCGGCAGCGGCTGGGTCGCCCGCGCCCTCGCCCATGGCCTCGACGTGGTGGCCTGGGACCCGGCGCCGGGTGCCGAAGCGGCGCTGCGCAAACGCGTGGCCAACGCCTGGGGCGCGCTGGAGAAAAACGGCCTGGCACCGGGCGCATCGCAGGATCGCCTGCGCTTTGTCGCGACCATTGAAGAGTGCGTGCGCGATGCGGATTTCATTCAGGAAAGCGCCCCGGAACGCCTCGAACTGAAACTGGAGCTGCACAGCAAGATCAGCGCAGCGGCCAAGCCCAATGCGTTGATCGGTTCCAGCACCTCGGGCCTGCTGCCCAGCGAGTTCTACGAGAGTTCGACGCACCCGGAACGCTGCGTAGTCGGCCACCCGTTCAACCCGGTTTACCTGTTGCCACTGGTGGAAGTGGTCGGCGGCAAGAACACCGCGCCGGAAGCCGTGCAGGCCGCGATGAAAGTCTACGAATCCCTCGGCATGCGCCCGTTGCATGTGCGCAAGGAAGTGCCGGGGTTCATCGCCGACCGCCTGCTCGAAGCGCTGTGGCGCGAGGCGCTGCACCTGGTCAACGACGGCGTGGCGACTACCGGTGAAATCGACGACGCGATCCGCTTTGGCGCCGGTCTGCGCTGGTCGTTCATGGGTACGTTTTTGACCTACACCCTGGCCGGTGGCGATGCCGGCATGCGCCACTTCATGTCGCAGTTCGGCCCGGCGTTGCAGTTGCCGTGGACGTACCTGCCGGCACCGGAACTGACGGACAAGCTGATCGACGATGTGGTGGATGGCACCAGCGATCAACTGGGCCGGCACAGTATTTCGGCGCTGGAGCGCTATCGTGATGATTGTCTGCTGGCGGTGCTTGAGGCGGTGAAGACCACCAAAGAGAAGCATGGGATGAGTTTCAGCGAGTGATGTGTCTGGCTTGAAACCGCTGCCCTCACCCTAACCCTCTCCCAAGGGGAGAGGGAACTGACCGCGGTGAATGTACGAGCTACACCGACCTGAAAGTCCCGAGTCGAACTCAAGACCCGAAATACGTGCGATCGGCTCCCTTTCCCCCTCGCCCCCTTGGGGGGAGAGGGCTGGGGTGAGGGGGTAAATCTCACAACCACCAAACATCCAACTGCCGGAATTCAATAATGCCGTCTCTAACCACCTACCAAACCCGAATCATCCCCGACTGGGTCGACTACAACGGCCACCTGCGCGACGCCTTCTACCTGCTGATCTTCAGCTACGCCACCGACGCCCTGATGGACCGTCTCGGCATGGACAGCAACAATCGCGAAGCCAGCGGCCACTCGCTGTTCACCCTCGAACTGCACCTCAACTACCTGCACGAAGTGAAACTCGATGCCGAGGTTGAAGTGCGCACGCAGATCATCGGCCACGACCAGAAACGTCTGCACCTCTATCACAGCCTGCACCTGGCCGGCGGTGACAAGGAACTGGCCGGCAATGAACAGATGCTGCTCCACGTCGACCTCGCCGGGCCGCGTTCCGCACCATTCACTCCAGACACCCTGGGCCGCCTGCAAGCCATCGTCGCCGAGCAGGCCGACCTGCCCGCCCCCGTCTACATCGGCCGGGTCATCGCCCTGCCCCCAGCCCGGTAAATCCATCCAACGCAAGGAGCCGCCATGCAAACCGCCGTTGCTGTTGCCGATTTCCGTACTTATCCGTTGATCAGCGCGCTGAACGGCGTGCAGAACCTGGCGGATCGCGTCCTGATTGAATGGGCCGACGGGCGTGTCAGCCCGTTCCACCATGTGTGGCTGCGGGACAACTGCCCGTGTCCGCACTGCGTCTACAGCGTCACCCGCGAGCAAGTCTTCGAGATCGTCGATGTGGCGCAGGATCTGTCGCCCTCAGCCGCGCATATCGACACCGACGGTTGTCTGCGTATCGACTGGCAGGACGGCCACCTCAGCCGCTTCGATGCCGGATGGCTGCGGGCCCACGCCTATGACGACGAGTCCCGCGCCGAACGCCTGGCCGCCAAACCGAAAGCCTTTCTCTGGCGCAGCGATTTGCAGTTGCCGGTGTTCGACTATGCAGCGCTGATGAACGACAACGCCGCGCTGCTGCAATGGTTGCTGGCAGTGCGCGACATCGGCCTGACCCAGGTGCGCGGCGTGCCCACCGAGCCCGGCGCGCTGAAGTTGATCGCCCAGCGCATATCGTTCATCCGCGAGAGCAATTTCGGTGTGCTGTTCAATGTGCAATCCAAGGCCGACGCCGACAGCAATGCCTACACCGCTTTCAACCTGCCATTGCACACGGATCTGCCGACCCGCGAGCTGCAACCGGGGCTGCAGTTTCTGCATTGCCTGGTGAACGACGCCGAGGGTGGCGAGAGCATTTTCGTCGACGGCTTTGCAATTGCCGAAGCCTTGCGCCAGGAAGATCCCGCGTCGTTCAAGGCGCTGTGCGAGATCCCGGTGGAGTTTCGCAACAAGGATCGCCACAGCGACTATCGCTGTCTCGCCCCGATCATCGCCCTGGATGCCTTGGGCCGGGTTGTAGAAATCCGCATGGCCAACTTTCTGCGCGGCGCGTTCGACACGTCGGTGGAGCAGATGCCCCTGCTGTATCGCGCTTACCGGCGCTTCATCGCCATGACCCGCGAGCCGCGCTTTCGGCTGATGCAGCGGCTCAATCCGGGTGAGCTCTGGTGCTTCGACAACCGCCGCACCCTGCACGCGCGCAATGCGTTCGACCCGACCACCGGGGCCCGGCATTTTCAAGGCTGCTACATCGACCGGGACGAGTTGCTGTCGCGGATTCTGGTATTGCAGCGCTAGACCGCGTCATCATTCTTCGCGAGCAAGCCCGCTCCCACATTTCACCGCGTTCCCATGAATGAACGCGGTCACCTGTGGGAGCGGGCTTGCTCCGGGCGGCGTTCCGACGAAAGCGTCAGATCCAGCAACACACCTCTCCCGGATTCGCAGGCAAAAAAAGCCCCGATACAAGCCGTGACAGGATCGGGGCGAGGGTACTGTTGAGGAGCTGCCATGCCGAGGGTGACCAAACCTTCGTGAAGCGAGCTGAAGCCAGTGTGCCCACTCCCCTGACCGGCGAGTTAGCCGAAAACGACCTGTTCATAGCCGTCGCGGCCACTGCGACAAATCGCCCTTGCCGTGCCTGTGCAGGCCTACCAGAATCGAGTCACGACCTCCGTTGCCGAAGAAGGATTCGCGTCATGATGTATGCCGATTTGATCGATCAGGAAGACCTGTTGGGCCAACTCAAGTCGTTGGGATTCGAAGTACCGTCGGGCTCGTCTGCGCAGCAGGCCTGCGAGTGCGCCGTGCGGGGCCTGGACGATGTGCGGGCCAATACGCTGCGCACCATGGTCAAGCAGATGTACACCAGCAGCGCCAGCATTCAACCGACTGTGCGTGAAGCCATCGACAAGCAGTTGCTGCCGGCCCTGGCGCAGTATCAGCAAACCCGCAGCGCCTGATATCTGAACGAAAAAAAGATTGCAGCCTGCGACAGTGCCTTTCCTGAAGGCGCTGTCGCAGGCTGCGATCGTTCGTTTTAGAGACGCACGCTGGCGAAGGTCGACTCGTTGCGCGCCTGGCTCAGTGCCGACATCGGCCCGGACAGCGGCGACATCACGATGGCCTGTGGCAGCGGCAGCATCGCCACTTGTTGGGTGGTGTTGGAACCGACGCGCTCGTCACGCGGCGGAATGCCGAAGTATTCGCGGTAGCACTTGGAGAAGTGCGGCGTCGACACGAACCCGCAGACCGATGCCACTTCGATGATCGACATCGGCGTCTGCTTGAGCAGTTGCCGCGCACGGATCAGGCGCAGTTTGAGGTAGTAGCGCGACGGCGAGCAGTGCAGGTATTTCTGGAACAGGCGCTCGAGCTGGCGACGGGACACGGCGACGTACACCGCCAGTTCGTCGAGGTCGATCGGCTCCTCCAGGTTAGCTTCCATCAGCGCGACGATTTCCTGCAGTTTCGGCTGATTGGTGCCGAGCATGTGCTTGAGCGGCACGCGCTGGTGATCCTGCTCATTGCGGATGCGCTCGTAGACGAACATTTCCGAAATCGCGGCGGACAGTTCACGGCCGTGATCGCGGCTGATCAGGTGCAGCATCATGTCCAGCGGCGCGGTGCCGCCGGAACTGGTGAAACGGTTGCGGTCGAGGGTGAACAGACGAGTGCTCATCGCAACGCGCGGGAAAGCTTCCTGCATCGCCGCCAGACATTCCCAGTGCACGCTGCAATCGAAGCCGTCGAGCAGGCCGGCGCAAGCCAGGGCCCAACTGCCGGTGCACACGGCACCGAGGCGACGGGACTGGCGCGCCTGGCTCTGCAGCCACGAGACGTGTTCACGGGTAACAGTGCGTTGAATGCCGATCCCGCCGCACACGATGATGGTGTCGAGGGCCGGGGCTTTGTGCATGGAGGCGTCGGGGGTGATCTGCAGGCCGTCACTGGCCCAGACCTGGCCACCGTCGACGGTGAGGGTGGTCCAGCGATACAGCTCGCGACCGGACAACTGGTTGGCCATGCGCAGTGGCTCGACTGCGGAAGCCAGGGAAATCAGCGTGAAATTGTCCAGCAGCAGAAAGCCGATGGATTGAGGCGCACGGTTCTGGGGTTGAGCCCCGGAGTTGAACGACGTCATCGCGGTATCTCCTCACACAAAGCGGGTGATGGCCTCAGGCGGAGGCTCTTGTTATTGCCATCGTTCTCTTGCGTGAGACGGGGCTTTGTTATGACAGAGCAATTGCCATGCCTAAAATTGAATGGCCGTTCAATAACTCCTGAAAACGACGTCGCGACGCGTCTATACAAGCCGTCCGACGAAAGGTAATTCGAAGTGCCATCAGCGGCGGTGAAAGCCCTGCCCCGAAGCCCGTGAGCAAATCGGTAGCACTTGTGGGAACTGGCCTGCGCACGATTGTAGGACAGTGTCACCGCAGGCACGGGTGACGGACGGTCAGCAGCGCCCATCAGGCGCTGGAGGTGGGAAAGGCTCTTATCTGATTGCGACGCGCCAAAAGGTGGCGCGTTTTATATCGGGTGCTCACTTGGTGCGCAGTTTTGACTGGTCTGGCGTTATCGGGGAATCAGCACTCCACCGCACTGACCGCCAACCCGCCTCGCGAAGTCTCTTTATATTTGTCATGCATGTCGGCGCCGGTATCGCGCATGGTGCGGATCACCCGATCCAGCGAAATAAAGTGCTGACCGTCCCCACGCAAAGCCATCTGCGCCGCGTTGATCGCTTTCACCGCCGCAATCGCATTGCGCTCGATGCACGGCACTTGCACCAGGCCACCCACCGGATCGCAGGTCAGGCCAAGGTTATGCTCCAGGCCGATTTCCGCCGCGTTGCACAATTGCTCAGGGCTTGCGCCGAGGATTTCCGCCAGCCCCGCCGCCGCCATTGCACAGGCGGAGCCGACCTCGCCCTGGCAACCGACTTCGGCACCGGAGATCGAAGCATTCTTCTTGCACAGAATCCCTACCGCCGCCGCCCCGAGGAAATAATCGACCACGTTGGCGTCGGTCACCGCCTCGCTGAACTTCATAAAGTAGTGCAACACCGCCGGAATGATCCCGGCCGCGCCGTTGGTCGGTGCCGTGACCATGCGCCCGCCGGCAGCGTTCTCTTCGTTCACCGCGAGGGCGAACAGGTTGACCCACTCCATGGCGCTGAGAGTCGAGCCGATCACGTTGGGCTTGTTCAATTCCTGAAGGCTGCGGTGCAGTTTCGCCGCACGCCGACGCACATTGAGGCCGCCGGGCAGGATGCCTTCGTGCTTGAGGCCCTGCTCGACGCAATCCTGCATCGCCCGCCACAGCTTCATCAGCCCGGCGCGGATTTCCTCTTCGCTGCGCCAGACCTTTTCGTTGGCCATCATCAGCTCAGCGACACGCAGGTTGTTCTGCTTGCACAACTCCAGCAGCTCGACGGCGCTGGAGAAGTCATAAGGCAATTCGGTGCGATCCAGATCCACCACACCGCTGGACGCCTGCGCCTCATCGACAACAAAACCGCCGCCGACCGAATAGTAGGTGTCGCGATGAATCTCGCCGTGATCGCCTTCGGCAACCAGGGTCATGGCGTTGGGATGGAACGGCAGGTTCTCGTCGATCAGACGCATGTCGCGGGCCCATATAAAGGGCACCGACAAACGACCATCCAGTAAAAGAGTGTGGGTTTCGCGCAGGGCCTGGATCCGCGGGCCGATCTGCGACGGGTCGATTGCGTCCGGCCACTCGCCCATCAGGCCCATGATCACCGCGTTGTCGCTGCCGTGACCGACACCGGTGGCCGACAGTGAACCGAACAGCTGCACCTCGATCCGCCGCACTTGTTCCAGCAGGAATTTGTCGCGCAGAGACTCGACGAACAGCGCCGCGGCGCGCATCGGTCCGACGGTGTGGGAACTGGACGGGCCAATGCCGATTTTGAACAGGTCGAAAACGCTGATAGCCATTGATGCAGAGCTCCTGAGAGTGCCGTCCGGGGCGTGAAGCGCCCGCTGGCGGAGCTGCTACGCTCAAGCTGCGATCCGCCGGAATGCCCGCATCATCAGGCTTTTCCCGGGTCGCTCGGCGTCTGACACCGACGCACTCATGCCCACTAGCGCCGTGCCGGTTTGCGCCCGTGTTTTCGCCGTTTTTATGCGGTTCAGATGGCCAAACGGGGCTGAAAAAAGCTGTAAACGACGTCACCGACACTGGATGCGACCATCCCTGTACTGGATACGACGCACCCTGTAGGCGTCAGATTTTCACTGGTACATGATCGTATCGACTCGATTGCAAGGCGCCGTGGTAGAGCTGTCTCCAGAACGCCATCCAACCGCAACCTATAAGTGCGGTGGTCCAGTCGGAACACTGCCAAAAAAAACACCAAGGAGTCCATCCATGAAAGGTTCCCCGTCGTTGTTGTTGGCCGCCATGCTGAGTCTGCCGTTACTGGCTCAAGCCGCAGAACCGGCACAGTGCAGTACCGTTAACTTCTCCGATGTCGGCTGGACCGACATCACCGCAACAACCGCGACCACCAGCGTGGTGCTCGACGCCCTCGGCTACAAGACCAAGACCACCATGATCTCCGTGCCCGTGACCTACAAGTCGCTGGCCGACGGCAAGAACATGGACGTGTTCCTCGGCAACTGGATGCCGACCATGGAAAACGACATCAAGGCCTACCGTGACGCCGGCACCGTGGAAGTCGTGCGCACCAACCTCAAGGGCGCCAAATACACCCTCGCCGTACCCCAGGCGCTGTACGACAAGGGCCTGCATGACTTCGCCGACATCGCCAAATTCAAGAAAGAGCTCGACGGCAAGATCTACGGCATCGAGCCTGGCAACGACGGCAACCGCCTGATCCAGAGCATGATCGACAAGAACGCCTTCGGCCTGAAAGACGCCGGTTTCAAGGTCGTCGAATCCTCCGAGGCGGGCATGCTCTCGCAGGTCGACCGTGCGCAGAAGCGCGACACCGCCGTGGTCTTCCTCGGCTGGGCACCGCACCCGATGAACAAGCGCTTCAAGATTCAATACCTGACCGGCGGCGACGACTTCTTCGGCCCGGATTTCGGCGCGGCCACCGTCGCGACCAACACCCGCAAGGGCTACGTCGAAGAATGCAGCAACGTCGGTCAGTTGCTGAAGAATCTGGAGTTCACCGTCGACATGGAAAGCACCCTGATGGGCAACATCCTGGACGACAAGATGAAGCCTGACGCGGCCGCCAAGGCCTGGCTGAAAAAGAATCCACAGGTGCTCGATACCTGGCTCGCTGGCGTGACCACCATTGACGGTAAACCTGGCCTGGAGGCCGTGAAAGCCAAGCTCGCGCAGCCTTGAATTAAGGAGCATCGCTTATGCCGGGCGGCGTACGCCGTCCGGGCTGTTTATTTCCTTGCATGCGGACGTTCACTACCATGCTGATTGATCAGAAAATCCCTTTAGGCCAGTACATCGCGGGCTTCGTTGAATGGTTGACGCAACACGGCGCCAGCACCTTCGACGCAATCGCCGTGACCCTGGAAACGATGATCCACGGCGTGACGTTTGCGCTGACCTGGTTCAACCCGCTGGTGTTGATCGGCCTCATCGCTCTGCTCGCGCATTTCATTCAACGCAAATGGGGCCTCACCGCCTTCGTGGTCGCCTCCTTTCTGCTGATCCTCAATCTGGGGTACTGGCAGGAAACCATGGAAACCCTCGCCCAGGTCATGTTCGCGACCCTGGTCTGCGTGGTCATCGGCGTGCCGCTGGGCATCGTCGCCGCACACAAGCCGATGTTCTACACTTTGATGAGGCCGGTGCTCGATCTGATGCAGACCGTACCGACCTTCGTTTACCTCATTCCTACCCTGACCCTCTTCGGGCTGGGCGTGGTTCCGGGCCTGATCTCCACGGTGGTGTTCGCCATCGCTGCGCCGATCCGCCTGACCTACCTGGGCATCCGCGATGTCCCGGAAGAACTGATGGACGCCGGCAAGGCCTTCGGCTGCTCGCGTCGCCAACTGCTTTCACGGATCGAACTGCCCCACGCCATGCCAAGCATCGCGGCCGGCATCACCCAGTGCATCATGCTGTCGTTGTCGATGGTGGTGATTGCGGCACTGGTGGGCGCCGACGGACTCGGCAAACCGGTGGTCAACGCACTGAACACTGCTGATATCGCCCTGGGCTTCGAAGCGGGCCTGGCGATCGTACTGCTGGCGATCATGCTCGACCGTATCTGCAAACAACCCGACGCAAAAGTAGGGGGTGACGCATGAGCATAATCCGCTTCGATAACGTAGACGTTATCTTCGCCAAGGATCCACGCGAGGCACTCAAGCTGCTGGATCAGGGCATGACCCGTAACGAGATCCTGAAAAAGACCGGGCAGATTGTCGGCGTTGAAAAAGCCAGCCTGGATATCGAGAAAGGTGAAATCTGCGTACTGATGGGCCTGTCCGGCTCCGGCAAATCCAGTCTGCTGCGCTGCATCAACGGCCTCAACACCGTCAGCCGAGGCAAGCTGTTCGTCGAGCACGAAGGCAAGCAGATCGACATCGCGTCCTGCACCCCGGCCGAACTGAAAATGATGCGCACCAAGCGCATTGCAATGGTGTTCCAGAAGTTCGCCCTGATGCCCTGGCTGACGGTGCGCGAGAACATCAGTTTCGGTCTGGAAATGCAGGGCCGTCCTGAGAAAGAACGGCGCAAACTGGTGGACGACAAGCTTGAGCTGGTGGGCCTGACCCAGTGGCGCAACAAGAAACCCAACGAATTGTCCGGCGGTATGCAGCAGCGTGTAGGCCTGGCCCGTGCGCTGGCGATGGACGCCGACATTCTGCTGATGGACGAACCGTTCTCGGCCCTCGACCCGCTGATCCGTCAGGGCCTGCAGGATGAGTTGCTGGAACTGCAACGCAAGTTGAGCAAGACCATCGTGTTCGTGAGCCACGACCTCGACGAGGCGCTCAAACTCGGCAGCCGCATCGCGATCATGAAAGACGGTCGGATCATCCAGTACAGCGTGCCGGAAGAGATCGTGCTCAACCCTGCGGACGATTACGTGCGCACCTTCGTCGCCCACACCAATCCGCTGAACGTGCTTTGCGGTCGCAGCCTGATGCGCACGCTGGACAACTGCAAACGCATCAACGGTTCGGTGTGCCTGGATCCGGGCGGCGACTCCTGGCTGGATCTGGCCGAAGGCAACACCATCAAGGGTGCACGCAAGAACGGCTCGGTACTCGACCTGCAGAACTGGGTGCCGGGACAAGCTGTGGAGGGCCTCGATCGTCGTCCGACACTGGTGGACTCGAACATCGGCATGCGCGACGCGCTGCAGATTCGTTATCAGACCGGCAACAAGCTGGTGCTGCACGACAACAATCATGTGGTGGGGATTCTTGGGGATAGCGAGCTGTATCACGCGCTGCTCGGGAAGAACCTGGGGTAAGACGGGATGAAAAAAAGGGATCGCGGTGAGCGATCCCTTTTTTATTGGGTCAGGGAAAGCCCCCTCATCGGAACGCCGCCCGCCTAGCCCTCTCCCAGAGGGAGAGGGAACCTACCGAGTTGTCTTTCGCTATACATCGACCTGAAAGATCAGAGTCGATTATGGATTCAGTAAAACTCGTTCAAGTCGGCGTAGTTCTCAAGCATCCCCCAATCAGTCCCCTCTCCCTCCGGGAGAGGGATAGGGTGAGGGGGAGCTTTTGATCTTAGCTGTACACCCGGCCAAGGAGCTGCCGATGGCTTTCAAACTGATCGAGCACATCACGAGTGATCTGATCCTGTGTGAAACCCATCAGGTCGTAATCCTGGCTGCCGTTGTGCAGATACACCTCGGCGCGGTAGTAACGCTGGCGCGCTTCATCGGACTGGGCCGATTCGGTCGGAGTCGCCAGATAGCCGTCAAGGCTCACTTCGTAGACGAAAGGGTTGCCCTCTTCCATCTCGACGCGCACGCCCATGCAACGCTTGGATTTACCCAGCAGCGTCTGCACTTCCAGGCCTTGGGCACGCAGCTGGGCAGCCGCATCGTCCAGCGCCGGGGTGACGTGTTTGTCCATGAAGCGTTGCACCACCGACTGGCTCGGTTGCAGATCCAGCTGAGTCAGGCGCTCGCTGAAACCACGACGACCGCGTTCAGCCAGTTGCGCCTGCTCCTGTTCGATCTGCATGTCCTGACGCATGGCCTTGTGCAGGCCGAACATGAAGCACACCAGCACCACCGAGAACGGCAGACCGGCCAGCACCACCATGGTCTGCATGGCTTCGAAGTTGCCGGCGAACAGCAGGCCGATGGTCACCAGGGTAATCACGACCGACCAGAAGATCCGCAGCCAGTGCGGCGCGTCTTCATCGACGGTGCCGCCCTTGCAGGAAAGGTTGGCCATCATCACCGCGCCGGAGTCGGCCGGGGTCAGGAACAGCACGAAACCTACAAAGATCGACACACCGATGACGACTTTCGACGCCGGGTAGTGTTCAAGCAACTGATAGATCGCCATCGACGGCTGTTCCAGCGCCGTCTTGCCAAGCTCCACCGCCCCATGGTTCATCACCAGGTCCAGTGCCGAGTTACCGAAGATCGACAGCCACGCCAGGGTGAAACCCAGCGGAATCAGCAGCACGCCGGCCACCAGTTCACGCACGGTACGACCACGGGAAATCCGCGCGATGAACATGCCTACGAATGGGGCCCAGGAAATCCACCATGCCCAGTAGAACAGAGTCCACAGGCCCAGCCAGCGGTCGGACTTGGCACTGTCGCCTTCATAGACGTACAGGTCGAAAGTCTTCAGCACCACGCCGTTGAGGTAGTCGCCGATGTTCTGCACGAAGCCGTTGAGCAGGTGCAGGGTCGGGCCGAACAGCAGCACGAAAATCAGCAGGCCGCTGAACAAAATGATGTTGAGGTTGGACAGACGACGGATGCCGTTTTCCACACCGGACACGGCAGCGATGGTCGCCACCGTGCTCATCACGATGATCACGATCAGCAGGTTGGTATTGCTGTGCTCCATGCCGAACAGGTTTTCCAGGCCCGAGGACACTTGCAGCGAGCCGATCCCCAGGTTGGTCACCAGACCCAGCAGGGTCACGAACATGCCGAAACCGTCTACCGCATGACCGGCAGCGCCCTTGACCCAACGCTCGCCCACCAGCGGGTACAACGCCGAACGCAGTGCCAGCGGCTGGTTATGACGGTAAGCAAAGTAGGCAACGGCCAGACCGACCAGCGCGTAGATCGCCCAGCCGTGCAGGCCCCAGTGCAGGAAGGTCAACTGAACAGCCTGACGTGCCGCCAGGTTGGTAGCGGACGCACCTTCCGGTGGGTTGAAGTAGTGATCCAGCGGCTCGGAGGCGCCGAAGTACAGCAGCGAAATACCGATACCCGACGAGAACAGCATCCCCGCCCAGGCGCCGTAGCTGAAATCCGGGGTGTCGTCCTTGCTACCCAGTTTGAGCTTGCCGTAGGAGGAAAACGCCAGGCCCACCACAAATACCAGGTAAGCGGCGATCACCACCATGTAGTACCAGCCGAAGCTGCGGGACAACCAGGCCTGAGCCACTCCCAGCATTCTGCCGGCCTCTTGCGGGGCGATGATCAGAATGGCGGTCAACAACAGAATCAACGCGGTAGAGGTGTAGAACACCCAACCGTTGACCGTCACCTTCTCGGGCGGGGTCTTTATAAGCGAGGCAGAACTCATGGCACAAATGCTCCAGGCAGTGCGAGAGAAGAACACAAGGCAACACGGAACCCGACCAATCGGTTAGTTGGCAGCCGACCGGCGGGTGATATAAAGACACCCCGAAAAAAGCTTGAACCTGCAGAAATGGCACCGCGAATCGCCGTCGTGGCCGAAGGTCTGGACGTTCATCCGAAACCTGGCCGCGAGCGTCTTGCCCATTCAACACGTCCATCGAACGTCGAACCGCGCCTTGCCCCGCGCAGGTTTCGAGCATTTTCGGATGTCGGTTTATCGCCACTTACACGTAGGAAAAAGCTGTAGGCAGCGACGATTTGTCGCAGATCTTATTCTTTGTTGATTGAACGTTCAATCAAAACAAAATAGACTGGCCCTCAATCCGGCAGCCGTTTTTCGTCTGCCGGAAGGCCTAAGGAGATGTGCAAGATGCCCAAGGTCGGTATGCAACCCATCCGCCGCCAACAACTGATCGAAGCCACTTTGCAGGCCGTCGATCAGGTCGGAATGGGGGACGCCAGCATTGCGCTGATCGCCCGTTTGGCCGGTGTCTCGAATGGCATCATCAGTCACTATTTTCAGGACAAGAACGGCCTGATTGCCGCCACGATGCGGTATCTGATGAGTGTCCTCAGCGAGAATGTCACCGCGCGCCGTCAGGCGCTGGCAGACAGCAGCCCCCGGGCGCATCTGCAGGTGATCATCGAAGGCAACTTCGACGCCAGCCAGGTCAATGGCCCGGCAATGAAAACCTGGCTGGCCTTCTGGGCCACCAGCATGCACCAGCCGTCTTTGCACAGGTTGCAGCGGATCAACGATCACCGTCTGTATTCCAACCTGTGCTGCGAGTTCCGCCGTGTGTTGCCGCTCGAAGATGCGCGCACCGCCGCCCGTGGACTGGCAGCTCTGATTGACGGTTTGTGGTTACGCGGCGCGCTGTCGGGAGACGCTTTCGACACCGCGCAGGCGCAACAGATCGCTTACGAATACATGGATTTCCAATTGGCCAAGAAGGTGAGCTAGAGCACAGAGAAAACGCTCGGCCCCTGAACGCCACCGCAGCCTGATCGCGGTGGTCAACGCCAACCACTTATGCACTTGCGAGGACACTATGGCCCGTTTCGAACTGCAAAAACTCTACATCGATGGCGCGTACTCCGACGCCGGCAGCGATGCCACCTTCGAAGCCATCAACCCGGCTAACGGTGAAGTCCTCGCACACGTGCAACGTGCGACCAAGGAAGACGTAGAGCGCGCTGTCGTCAGCGCTGAAAAAGGCCAGAAAATCTGGGCCGCGATGACCGCCATGGAGCGTTCGCGCATCCTGCGCCGCGCCGTCGACATCCTGCGCGAGCGCAACGATGAACTGGCTGCTCTGGAAACCCTGGACACCGGTAAAGCGTTCTCCGAAACCAAGTACGTCGACATCGTCACCGGCGCCGACGTGCTGGAATACTACGCAGGCCTGGTACCCGCCATCGAAGGCGAGCAGATCCCGCTGCGTGACACCGCATTCGTCTACACCCGTCGCGAGCCGCTGGGCGTGGTCGCCGGTATCGGCGCGTGGAACTACCCGATCCAGATCGCCCTGTGGAAATCCGCTCCAGCCCTGGCGGCCGGTAACGCGATGATCTTCAAGCCAAGCGAAGTCACCTCGCTGACCACCCTGAAACTGGCCGAGATCTACACCGAAGCCGGCGTTCCAAACGGCGTGTTCAACGTACTGACCGGCAGCGGCCGTGAAGTCGGCACCTGGCTGACCGAGCACCCGCGCATCGAGAAAATCTCCTTCACCGGCGGCACCGACACCGGCAAGAAGGTCATGGCCAGCGCTTCGGCTTCGTCGCTCAAAGACGTGACCATGGAACTGGGCGGCAAATCCCCGCTGATCATCTGCGACGACGCCGACCTGGATCGCGCCGCCGACACCGCCATGATGGCCAACTTCTACAGCTCCGGTCAGGTCTGCACCAACGGCACTCGCGTGTTCGTGCCAAGCCACCTGAAAGCCGCTTTCGAAGCCAAGATCGTCGAGCGCGTTGCGCGCATCCGCGTTGGCAACCCGGAAGACGAAAACACCAACTTCGGCCCGCTGGTCAGCTTCCCGCACATGGAAAGCGTGCTGGGCTACATCGCCAAGGGTAAAGAAGAAGGCGCCCGCGTTCTGTGCGGCGGCGAGCGCATGACCGACGGCGAATTCGCCAAAGGCGCGTTCGTGGCACCAACTGTGTTCACCGACTGCACCGACGACATGACCATCGTCCGTGAAGAAATCTTCGGCCCAGTGATGGCGATCCTGACCTACGAAACCGAAGAAGAAGTAATCCGCCGCGCCAACGACACCGATTTCGGCCTGGCCGCCGGCATCGTCACCCGCGACCTGAACCGCGCCCACCGCGTGATTCATCAACTGGAAGCCGGTATCTGCTGGATCAACGCCTGGGGCGAGTCCGACGCAAAAATGCCGGTTGGCGGTTACAAGCAGTCGGGTGTCGGCCGTGAGAACGGCATCAGTTCGCTGAACAACTTCACTCGCATCAAATCGGTACAGGTCGAGCTGGGCGATTACGTCTCGGTGTTCTAAGACCCGATTCCTGTATTGCCTGCGAGGGCCTCTTCGCGGGCAAGCCCGCTCCCACAGGTTAGGTGACCTCCACCCAATCTGTGGCAGCCCCCAATCCTTGTGGGAGCTGGCTTGCCAGCGATTCGAGTGCGTAGCACTCGCCGAGGCCCGATCTGACCACATCTAAAGAGGGTGCATTCAATGTCCCAAGAATTCGATTACATCATCGTCGGTGCCGGCTCTGCCGGTAACACCCTGGCGACCCGTCTGACTGAAGACGAAGGCGTCACCGTCCTGCTGCTCGAAGCCGGCGGCCCGGACTACCGTTTCGACTTCCGCACGCAGATGCCGGCCGCACTGGCATTCCCGCTGCAAGGCCGTCGCTACAACTGGGCGTACGAAACCGATCCAGAGCCACACATGGACGGTCGGCGGATGGAATGCGGTCGTGGCAAGGGCCTCGGCGGTTCCTCGCTGATCAACGGCATGTGCTACATCCGCGGCAACGCGATGGACTACGACGGCTGGGCAAAACTGCCAGGTCTGGAAGACTGGACCTACCTCGACTGCCTGCCGTACTTCCGTAAAGCGGAAACCCGCGACATCGGTCCGAACGATTACCACGGCGGCGAAGGCCCGGTCAGCGTGACCACGCCGAAGGCAGGCAACAACCCGCTGTTCCACGCCATGGTTGAAGCCGGCGTGCAGGCCGGTTACCCGCGTACCGAAGACTTGAACGGCTACCAGCAGGAAGGCTTCGGCCCGATGGACCGCACCGTGACGCCGAAAGGCCGTCGTGCTTCCACCGCCCGTGGTTATCTGGACGTGGCCAAGAAGCGTTCGACCCTGACCATCGTCACCCACGCGCTGACCGACAAGGTTCTGTTCGAAGGCAAACGGGCCATTGGCGTACGCTACCTGGTCGGCGCTGCCGAAGAGCGCGTTGAAGCCCGTGCCCGTAAAGAAGTCATCGTCTGCTCCGGCGCGATCGCTTCGCCGCAACTGCTGCAACGTTCTGGTGTGGGTCCTGCGAAACTGCTGGAAAGCCTCGACATCCCGGTCGTTCACGATCTGCCGGGCGTCGGCGAAAACCTGCAGGATCACCTCGAGCTGTACCTGCAATACGCCTGCACCCAACCGGTCTCGCTGTACCCGTCGCTGCTCTGGTACAACCAGCCGGCCATCGGTGCCGAGTGGCTGTTCAACGGCACCGGCATCGGCGCTAGCAACCAGTTCGAAGCCGGCGGTTTCATCCGTACCCGTCCTGAATTCGAATGGCCGAACATCCAGTACCACTTCCTGCCGGTAGCGATTAACTACAACGGCAGCAACGGTGTGAAAGAGCACGGCTTCCAGGCGCACATGGGTTCCATGCGTTCGCCGAGCCGTGGTCGTATCCAGGTCAAATCCAAGGATCCGCGCCAGCACCCGAGCATCCTGTTCAACTACATGGCCACCGAGCAGGACTGGCAGGAATTCCGTGACGGCATCCGCCTGACCCGTGAAATCATGCAACAGCCTGCACTGGACGCTTTCCGTGGCCGTGAAATCAGCCCGGGCATCGAAGTGCAAACCGATGAGCAACTGGACAAGTTCATCCGCGAGCACGCCGAAACCGCGTTCCACCCGTCCTGCTCGTGCAAGATGGGCACCGACGAGATGGCGGTCGTGGACGGCCAGGGCCGCGTGCATGGCATGCAGGGTCTGCGTGTGGTCGATGCCTCGATCATGCCGATCATCACCACCGGCAACCTGAACGCGCCGACGATCATGATGGCCGAGAAAATCGCCGACAAGATCCGTGGCCGTCAGCCACTGCCGCGCAGCAAGGCGCCGTACTACGTCGCTGGCGATGCGCCGGTGAAAGGCAAGCCGATGCGTGATGTGAGCGCTGTTGCTCAGTAAACCGTAATACCGCGTCACGGCTAATCGCTGGCAAGCCAGCTCCCACAGGTTTTGCGTCGTTCACAGATTCTGTGACCACCAAAAAACCTGTGGGAGCGGGCTTGCCCGCGATGAGGCCATGCAACCCACTGCAAATTCTCCTGCTTCACAGTAAATCCCCCTACACCCCCTCTTCACTTGATCCTACCCCCACGCAGGCCTACTCTAGTCCTCGCGCAATCGTTTCACCCCTCCCCGCCGAATCCGCTTCGCCGCTACTCCCATAACAAGGAGGTTCCCTGATGTTCGATTTCCACCCCCAGCTCAAGCAGCGCTTCGCTGCCTTGCGCACGGGCGCCGAGTTTTTTTCATTGCGGTACGTACGCGAGTCCGGCCAGTACCTGTCGGTGCGCAAGAACGTCGCCGAGCCGCCGAGCCTGAGCCGCGACGAAGGTGCAATGCTCACCGTCCGGGTCAACGGCGTCGAAGCCTATGCCGCGACCAATGACCTGTCGCAACAAGGCCTGCAAGCCGCCCTCGAGCGCGCCGAGCAACAGGCCCGGCGGATCAAGCCCCACGCCCTGCTCGACCTGAGCCAGCAGCCGGTTTCGAGCGACCGCGCCGACTATTTTTCACCCAATCTGGAACAACCCTTCCCGTCCCTGAGCGAATGCTTCGAGCTGCTCGGCGCGGAATCTGCCTCGGTGCCAAAGGATGAGCGCCTGGTGAACTGGGAAGTGAGTATCGGCATCACCCACGTCGAACAGATCTACCTGAGCAGCGCCGGGGCCGAATTGCGCCAGGCCCAACGCTTCGTTTATCCAGGCCTGGACGTCACCGCCTACGACGGCAACGACAGCCAGACCCGCAGCCTCGGCCGCGAGAACTTCGGCCAGCAGGGCGGCGCGGACGTGATCAGCCGTTGCGGCCTGATCGGTGCCGGTCCGCAAGTCGCCGATCAGGCGCTGCAATTGCTGCTCGCGCCGAACACCCCGCAAGGTCCGCGCGACCTGCTGCTGATGCCTGACCAGATGATGCTGCAGATCCACGAATCCATCGGCCACCCGTTGGAGCTCGACCGGATCCTCGGTGACGAGCGCAACTACGCCGGCACCAGCTTCGTCAAAGCCTCGGATTTCGGCAGCCTGCAATACGGCTCGAAACTGCTCAACGTGACCTTCGATCCGGGCATTCCCGAAGAGCTGGCGAGCTACGGCCACGATGACGACGGCTCCAAAGCCAGCAAGCAGTTCCTGATTCACGAAGGTCTGCTGGTGCGGCCGCTGGGCGGTGCGCTGTCGCAGTTCCGCGCCGGCCTGGATGGCGTCGCCAACAGTCGCGCCTGCGGCTGGAACCGCCCGCCGATCGACCGCATGGCCAACCTCAACATCGAGCCGGGCGACCAGTCGCTGGAGCAACTGATCGGCAGCATCGAAAACGGCATCCTGATGAGCACCAACCGTTCGTGGTCGATCGACGATGCACGCAACAAATTCCAGTTCGGCTGCGAATGGGGCCAATTGATTGAAAACGGCGAACTCAAGGGCGTGGTAAAAAACCCGAACTACCGGGGCATTTCCGCGCACTTCTGGAAAAGCCTGCGCGCGGTCGGCAACGCTGGCACCACCCAGGTGCTGGGCACACCGAACTGCGGCAAGGGCGAACCGAACCAGGTGATCCGCGTCGGCCACGCTTCACCGGCCTGCGTGTTCAGCAATGTTGATGTGTTTGGGGGAGACGCCTGATGAGTATTTCCAAGAGCCAGGTCGAGGCCTTCAAGGTTCTGGTCAACTGGTTGCGCGATACCGTGCGCGAGCCGGAACAGTTCACCCTGAGTTACGACGCCGAATCGTCGGCCTTCGTACGCTTCAACCACGCCAAGGTGCGTCAGGCCGGGCAAGTGCAACAAGCCGGTATCGGTCTGAAACTGATCGACGACGGCCGACACGCCGACCTGCACATCACCCTGTCCGGCGAGCAGTCCACCGACCTGCAACGTTTGGCCGAAGGCCTGCAACAACTGCGCGAAACCCTGCCGCTGCTGCCGCAGGATCCCTACCTGCTGCTCAACCACAACAGCTGGCAGAGCAAGAATGTGCAGGAGCATCCGCTGCCGGACACCGAGCAGGTCGTAACTGAAATCGCCCAAGCGGCAGAAGGCCTGGACCTGGTCGGTTTCTATGCCGCTGGGCCGATCAGTCGTGGTTTTGCCAGTTCTTCCGGCGCATTCGGCTGGCATCAGGCCAACAGCTTCAACTTCGACTTCAGCCTGTTCCACGAGAACGGCGAAGCGGTGAAGGCCAGCTACGCCGGGCATGACTGGAACAGCGAAGACTTCGCCAAACGCATTCAGCAGGCCCGCGAACAGCTTGAGTTTCTCGGTCGACCGCTGCGCACCCTGCCGCCCGGACAATACCGCGCCTATCTGGCGCCGGCAGCCCTGGAAGAAATCATGGGCATGCTGTGCTGGGGCGGTTTCTCGGCGCAGTCGATTGCCAGCAAGAGCAGCCCGTTGCAGAAGCTGTATGCCGGCGACCAGGCGTTCAGCCCGCTGGTGTCCCTCGACGAGAAAGTCAGCGGCTCGCTGAGCCCGGCGTTTTCCGGCGAAGGTTACCCACGCAGTGATCTGCGGCTGATCATCGAAGGCAAGGCCGGCGAGCAACTGGTCGGTTCGCGCAGTGCTGCCGAATACGGTCTGACGGCCAACGGTGCCGGCGGCGGCGAATCGCCGAGCGCGCTGAACATGGGTGCCGGTGATTTGCCTCAAGCGGAGATTCTCAAGCAACTGGGCACCGGGTTGTACATCAGCAACCTTTGGTACCTGAACTTCTCCGATCAACCGGCGGCGCGCCTGACCGGGATGACCCGGTTTGCCACGTTCTGGGTCGAGAACGGCGAGATTCAGGCGCCGGTCAGCACCATGCGTTTCGACGACAGCGCCTACAGCCTGCTGGGTTCGCAGCTGGAAGCGTTGACCGCCGAGCGTGAGTTGCTGCTGTCGGCGAGCACCTATAGCCAGCGCAATACGTCGTCGGCGCTGTTGCCGGGGGCGTTGGTGAGCCGATTGACCTTGACCCTGTAAATCCCGGATCGGCGGAACACCGCAGATCTACTGTGGGAGCGGGCTTGCTCGCGAATGCATTGTGTCATTCAACACTTATG